>JAICKM010000730.1 GCA_025927935.1 Chloroflexia bacterium
GTTCGTCGCCACTGCCGGGCGCGACCACGCCCCCACGGCCAGCGTGATCGCCGCCGTGGGATAGGCGCGCTGCACCGCGGCCCGCGCGGCGCTCGCCATCACGACATCGCCGAAGCAGCACGGTTTCAGCACCAGCACCCGCCGCAGCCCGGTCACTCGTCGCGCTGCCCGCCGTCTCATGGGCGCAAACAGCCACGTCAGCCCCCGCCACACAGCGTCGAGTGCTGAGTACTGAGTGCTGAGTGCTGAGTACGGCGGATGGTGAGCGGTCAGTAGCGGGATGCCGATGGGTGTCACTCTGAGCGGCGCGCAGAGTGCTGGTCGGGCTTGTCACTCTGAGCGAAGCGCAGAGTCTCGTCTTTCGGGCTACGAGACGACGATTCTTCGCTGCGCTCAGAATGACAAAGCGGGTGTGACGAACTACCTAGTGCACCCGCGCATAGGCAATCGCCTTATGGTGCGAGTACACCCCTTCCATCGTCTCGGCGTAGACGCCCGGCCCGGCGTTGCCGTAGATCGTCCAGTAGATGAGCACATCGCCGTTGCCGTCGGCCTCGACCTGGATCTGCCCGTACACCGAGCCGTCCGGTTCCGTGCCATAGGCGCCCACGACTTCCCCCGGCGTGAAGCCGTGACCCACAATGGTGAACTTCGCCTCGCGTCCCGCCGCGACGCAGTTGTTGCCGGGTGAAACGCTGGCGCTCTGGTGGGCCGGGATATTGCCGCAGGGGTTACTGGGCGGCGGTGGGGCCGCCGTCGGCGGTTTTTGCTGGGCGACGACCGTCTCGTGGGCGGCGGCGACTGCCGTATCATGCGCGGCGGCGGCCTGTTGCACCAGGGCGGTTTCGTGGGCGGCGGCCACGGCGGTATCCTGCGCCGCTGCGGCCTGCGCCTGGGCGGTGGCTGCCGCGTCCGCTGCCCCGCGCGCCTGGGCGGTGGCGGCGGCATTGCGCGCCTGGGCTGCCGCGGCATCACGGGCCTGGGCGGTGGCTGTCGCGTTGCGCGCCTGGTTCTGGGCCAGGGATGTCGCGCGGGCGGCGGCGACCTGCGCGACAGCGGCGGCGGTGGCCTGCGCATGAGCCTGGGCGGTCGCTTGCCCGCGCGCCACGGTCGTGGCCTGGGTGCCGGCGGTCGCCGTCGCCGCCGCCCGCGCATTGCCCGCGGCGGCCGCCGTCGCCTGGGCGCTGTGCGCCTGAGCATCGGCGGTGGCCTGGGCGCTCCCGGCGCGGGCCTGTTCCGCGGCGGTGGCCTGCGCCTGGGCCTGTGTGGTGGCGGCGGCAGCGGCGGCCTGCGCCTGGGCCGCGGCGGTGGCTTGCGCCCCGGCATCCTGCGCCTGCGCGGCGGCGGTGGCCTGCGCACCGGCTTCGAACTGGGCGGTCGCCGTGGCCTGGCCCGCGGCCTGACTCTGCGCCGCCACCGTCGCCTGGGCCAGCATGGTGCCCGTCGCCTGCGCCGCCCCGTGCGCTGCCGCCGTGCCGGTTGCGGCGCTTTGCGCCAGGGCCACCTGGGCCGTACCGGTGGCGCCCGCCGCTCCGGCTGCCGCGGCGGTCGCGGTGCCGCCAGTATCGACCGCCAGGACGGTCGCGGTGGGCATGGGCTGCGGCTTGTTACCCGCCAGTGCGGCCAGACCGCCGGCCAGCAGCAACAGGGCGATCAGGAGTCCGGCCGCGGCAAAGGCGAGCGTGCGGCCAGATCGCCCGGCGGGGCGCGCAGCCGGCGCGCCGGTGTAGGCGCGCGGCGGCAGGGGCGGCGCCATGGCCGGGGCCTCGTAGGCGGGCGGCAGGGGTGGCGCGGGCGCCACCGGCGGCGCGGATAGTGTGTTCACCACGGGATACACCGCGGCGGCCGGCATGGCCGCTGCCTGCGGCTCCGCGGGAACGGCAGGCGGAGCGGTCGCGACCGTTTCCACTACGACCGGTATGGGCGCAACCGGCGGGATCGTGGGCGCGGCTGCCGGCTCAAGCGGCGCCGCGGGCGAGATGGTTTGCTCGACCTCGCCTATGGTGCTCTCCGCCGCCGGTGCCTCTAAAGAGGCAGGCGAGATGGTCTGCGCCACTTGGTCCATGGCGCCCTCCGCCGCCGGTGCCTCTTTAGAAGCAGGCGGCACAGTGGCCGCGGCATCGGCGGCGACGAGCGCGCCCGGCAGAGTCCCGGCAAGTTCGGCGGGGGCCGGGGCGGGCGGCATCCCCTGGGTGGGACTCGTCGCCTGCGCGGCCTCCGCTACCGGGGCGGGCGGCAGGTTCGCCGTCGCCTCGCTGGCGGGTGCAGTAGCAGGCGCGGGGATGGTCGCCGCACCTGGCGTGGTGGCCGGCGAGGATGCCGGCGCTGCTGCCGGTGTACCAGTTACCGCCACCCGGTCTGTCTGCGTTTCGGCCACGGCGTGCTGCAACGCCCGCACCATCTCTTCCGCCGTCTGGTAGCGGTCCTCCGGCGCCTTCGCCATCGCCTTCAACACCACCCGCTCGACGGGTTCGGGCACGCTGCTGTCCACCAGGTGGGGCAGAGGCAACGGCTCGTTCATATGCTTGATGACCACGGCAAAGGGCGTGTCGGCGTCAAACGGCACGCGGCCTGTCACCAACTCATAAAGCACGACGCCCAGCGAATAGATATCGGTGCGCGCGTCGAGGTGGGCGCCACGGCCCTGCTCCGGACTCATGTAGGCGGGGGTGCCGGAGAGGCCACCGCTGGCGCTCGACGTGGCCGCGCTGACGATCTTGGCGATGCCGAAGTCGGTCAGCAGCGGGTGGCCTTCGGCGGTGAACATGATATTGTGTGGCTTGATGTCGCGGTGGATCATGCCGTGCTTGTGCGCGTAGGACAGCGCGCTGCCGATGGCCGTGATCACCTGCTCGATCTGCGCCAGGCTCATGCGGGTGCCCGCCGCGTGCTCGCGGTGCAGCACCTCCTTGAGGTTCGGCCCGTCGATAAACTCCATGACCATGAAGTAGACGTCGCCCTCGTCGTCATAATCGATGACCTGGACGATGTTGGTGTGGCGCAACGCGGCCACGGCCCGCGCCTCCTTGCGGAAGCGTTCGCGGCTGTCCTCTTCGTTGAGCAAGAAAGGGTAGAGGACTTTGACGGCGACATAGCGGTCGAGAGAGGGCTGGTAGGCTTTATAGACTTCCGCCATCCCGCCGCGGCCAATCCGTTCGAGGATGCGGTAACGCCCGAGGGTTTTGCCGGTTAATTCGCTCATGACTGATGCTCCGGTTGACGGCTACAGAGTGGATGGTGATTGGCGCGTGTAGGGGAACCCGGACAGGATGGGCGGTTGGCGGAGGGGCGGGGTGGTCCAACAGATCGGCCCGCGCGCACTTGGCTCGCTCCTGATATCGAGTTCCATTGTATCCGCTGAGAATCGGAATTGCAATATCCCCGGCCCGCCCGCGCGCCGAAGTGGCCGCCCGCCGTGTGAGTCACGCGAAGGCGTCGCAGCTTGTGGTTACAGCGAGATTTAAGGCTAATGCGAGCCGGTAATGAAAGACATTGTGCCACAACCTATTAGCGACCGGGCAACGGAAGCCGGTCTGAGGTAACAACTGATTGCAATATTGTAATGCCGCCGCCGCTCATTAGTTTCGCGGATCGGGGGGCGTCTGCTGA
>JAICKM010000769.1 GCA_025927935.1 Chloroflexia bacterium
CCACCCGCGCCCGTAGGGCGAGCGCACCAGGATCGTCGGGAAGGGGCCGGGCGCGCGGGGATAGTAGTGGTCGGCATACAGCGCCACGCCGTCGGGCATGGGCACGGCCCGGTTCCATTCGACGCCCACGCGATAGCGCGCGGGCGGGATGCCCAGCCGCCGCCCCGCCAGGCGCGCGCCCCCCCGCCCCAACCCCAGCGCCGCCGCCCCGACTCCCAGCACCGTCCATCCCCGTGCCGCGCGTCTCTGCATCCTGCCCTCCTCCGGCCCGGCCCGCGGGCCCATGTGATCAGAATAACATATTGTGCGCTGCACCGCCATGGGTTCCATGAGCTAAGACGCTGGCCGGTTCTGGTTTGCGCAGGCCCGCTGTATTTTGCCGTGGTTTTTATAGGAGGAAGACGGCTCCTATCTCGTGCGCGAGGATTAGTGTCCCCCGCCCCTACCGCCCGGCCGGAACCATCTGCGCCACGGCGGGGATGATCTCCGTGGCCCAGACGTCGAAGGCGCCGGGCAGGTGGATGATCGGCGTGTTGATGATGGCGTGGTCGGTGCCGATGGCGGCCAGGTCCGCGAAGTGGGCGATGGCCTGGGCCGGAGTGATCGGCGTGGGCGGCTCGGGCAGCGGGTGCGTGCCCGGCGGGATGCGGCCGTCGCGCGTCACCAGCAGCTCGCTGAGCGTCGTCTTTTCAATGGCGGCATAGTCACGCCCGGCTTCGGCGCAACGCTCGCGCAGGGCCGCGTATTTACGGGCGACCGTGTCCACGCCGGCCCAGGTGAAGATGTTGCAGGCGTCGCCGTAGCGCGCGATGAGGCCGAAAGTCTTTTGCTCGCCCATGCCCCCGATCATAATCGGCGGGTGCGGGCGCTGCAGCGCGTTGGGCGAATTCAGCGTGCGGCCCAGGTGCAGGTGCGCGCCGTCGAACGGGGCGTCCTCGCCGCGCCACATCTGGTGGGCCATTTGCAGCGTCTCTTCCAGCAGCGCGAACCGCTCCTTGCGCGGCGGGAACGGCACCCCGAGGCCCGCGTGCTCCTCCTCGTACCAGGCCGCACCGATGCCGAAATAGGAGCGCCCGCCGCTGAGCACGTCCAGCGTGGTCGCCGTCTTCACCAGCAGCGCCGGGTGGCGGTAGGTAATGCCCGCCACCAGCGGCCCCAACTGGACGCGCCGGGTCAGCGCCGCCGCATAGCCTAGCGTGGTATAGCACTCCAGCATCGCCAGGTCGGGCGACCCCCAGCCGTCCAACTGGAAGTAATGGTCCATCACCCACAGGCTGGCGAAGCCCGCGGCCTCCGCCTCCTGCACGATGCGGGCAAAGGTCGCCCCGAGGGCGGCGGGACCGCCCGGATAGGTAAAGTAGGGGATTTGCAGTCCGAGTTTCATCTGCGCCACTCCTTTCGCTACCGTCCGCCTGCCCGTGGATGGCATGAGCGGGCGCCGTCTTCAGCGTAGCACAGTTGGCCGCCGGTGCGATCCGGCGCGGGGCGGAGCCGGGCCTGATCCAAGGAACAGGGCGGACACGGCACAAACAGCGCCGCCCCAGCCTGCAGAGCGTACAGGCGGGGCGGCGCTTGGAAGAGAGGGGGCGGGTCGCGCCGGTCAGGGCCGGGCGACGCGGATACGGACCGAGAGCGGCGCGGGTACCGTGCGCTGCCCGGCGCGCAACTGGAGCACGGTGTTGTAGGCCCCGCGATGGGCGCCCGCCGGGACCTGCAAATGCAGGTGGACCGTGTAGGTCTGGCCGGGTTGCAGGCTGGCGAAGGTACTGGGCGTGACGGTGACAGCCGTGCCGTGCGGCGGCACGAGGCGCACGCGCACGTTGGTTAGCGCGCGGGTCACGGTGAACGTGGCCGTGACATCCTGGCTCGCGCCGGGCGCGAGCGTCGCCGTCACCACGCGGGGCGCCCAGACCACCGGGGCGCCAGTCGATGTGCCGGGTGCATCGTTATCGTGCCCGGCCTGGCCGTTACCCTGGCCGTTACCGTGCCCGTTGCCGTGCCCGTTGGCCTGGCCCGGCGGCGGGCCGCCAGGGTGGCCGTTGCCGTTGCCGTGGCCGGGTTTCGCCGCCGCGGGCCCCGCGCCCAGGACGATGCCCGCCAGCAGCAGCACGCCGAGCACGGCCAGGAATTGATAGACACGCGCGGGTCGAGTTCGCATCGTATTTGCCTTTCCATCGGTATCGAACTGTTGGGGTCAGGGGGCCGCCGCCAATGGCGAAGTTGTTTGCTATTACCCATAACGCCGGGCCGCCCGCGAAGATAGTCCTGTTTTGCGGAGGTACATTGGTACTATTAGCCCGCCCGCCGGCCCCCTGCCGCCCACCACCTGCCTATTGTCTAGGGAGCGCAGCGAAGAGTCTCCTTAGGGCAAAGACGAGATTCTGAGCGTCGCGAAGAATGACGGGGCAAGCGTGCAGGCTTGAGCATAATTGGGCGAGATCGGGTACAATCTATAGGCTGCCCATCGTGGCAGCCGGATTGGCATGTATACAGCAAGGGGCGCGGATTAGCGCGCCGGATGTGAGGAGAAAAGAGAGCGGAATGGCATCTGATGCTTTGGCGGCGCTGACCTCCGCCGAACGCGCCACGTTGCGCGGGCGGCTCACCGCCTTGCTGGCGGGCGACGGCACCCCCGCCGCCGACCCGGCCACCCTGGCCGATGCGCTGGGCGATATGGTCGCGGCGATCCTGGCCGAGCGCCCGGCCCCGGTCCCCGGCACCAACGCGGATCAGCGCCTGGGCCTGGAGACGGACCCCGCGCGCCGCGTGGTGATTACCGGCATGGGCGTGATCACGGCGGCGGGGCTGAATGTGGACACCTTGTGGGATAACCTGGTGGCCGGGCGCTCCGGCGTCGGCCCCATCACGCGGTTCGACCCGGCGGCCTACCCGTCGCGCATCGCCGCGCAGATCAACGACTTCGACCCCGGCCAGTGGATCGACCGCAAAGAAGCCCGGCGCATGAGCCGGCCCACGCAGATCATCGTCGCGGCGGCCCGCCAGGCGCTCGACGACTCCGGCCTGCCCATCCCCGCCGAGGGCGCCGACGACGTGGGTGTGTTCATCGGCTCGGGCACCACGTCGCTGCCGGAGACCGAGGATGCGGTGCGCTCGATCGTGAAGGGCGGCGGGCCGCGGCTTAGCCCTCTGTTCGTGGGTATGGTCTTGCCCAACCTGCCGGGCGGGCAACTGGGCATCCAGTTCCGCCTGCGCGGGCCGAACGCTACCGTGTCCAGCGCCGGCGCGGCCAGCAGCACGGCCATCGGCGAGGCCGCCGCCATGATCCGGCGCGGCGCGCGCCATGCTGGCGGGCGGCGTGGAAGCGCCCATCTGCGAACTCGGCC
>JAICKM010000615.1 GCA_025927935.1 Chloroflexia bacterium
CGACTCGATGATCGTGGTGCAGATCAGCACATCGTGCTTCTGGTCGATGAAGGCGGTCATCACGTCTTCAAGCTGATCCTCGTCCATCTGGCCGTGGGCCACGGCGAAGCGGACTTCGGGCAGCAGCTTTTGCAACTCGCGCAAGACGATGCCGATGCTCTGGACGCGGTTATGGACGAAGTACACCTGGCCGCCGCGCTCGATCTCGCGCTGGATCACTTCGCGCACCAGCGAGTCGCGATAGGCGGTGACGTAGGTTTTGATCGGCAGGCGCTCCTCGGGCGGCGTCTCGATCACGCTCATGTCGCGCACGCCGACCATTGCCATGTGCAGCGTGCGCGGGATCGGCGTGGCGGTCATCGTCAGCACGTCCACCTCCTGGCGCAACTGCTTGAGTCGCTCTTTATGGCGCACGCCAAAGCGCTGCTCCTCGTCCACGATAACCAGGCCCAGGTCCTTGAACAGCACATCTTTTTGCAGCAGGCGGTGGGTGCCGATGATGATATCCACGCCGCCCACGGCCAGTTCGCCCAGGATGCGTTTCTGCGCTTTGGGCGTGCGGAAGCGGGAGAGCATCTCGACCGTAACCGGGAAGGCAGCCATGCGGCTCTGGAAGGTGTTGTAGTGCTGCTGGGCCAGGATCGTCGTCGGCACCAGCACGGCCACCTGCTTGCCGTCCATGACGGCTTTGAAGGCGGCGCGTAGCGCGACCTCCGTCTTGCCGAAGCCCACGTCGCCGCAGATGAGGCGGTCCATGGGCCGGGAGTTCTCCATATCGGCCTTGACTTCTTCGATGGCGCGCATCTGGTCCGCCGTCTCGATGTAGGGGAACGCGGCTTCCAACTCCTCTTGCCAGTTACTGTCGAGGCTGTAGGCGTAGCCGGGTGCGGCTTCGCGCGAGGCGTAGAGCGCCAACAGTTCGCGGGCCAGTTCGACCGTGGCCGCCTGTACGCGCTTTTTGGCGCGGGTCCAATCGCCGGTGCCCAGGCGGTGCAGCGCGGGGGTCCCCGCGCCCGTGCCGACATACGCCGCGACCCGGTCGGTCTGCTCGATAGGCACGTAGAGCCGGTCGCCCTCGGCATACTCCAACTGCATGTATTCGCGCTCGGCGCCGCTGGTGCCCATCTTCACCAGGCCGGTGTAGCGGGCGATGCCGTGCTCGATATGCACCACGTAGTCGCCCGGCTTCACCTCGCGCAAGAACTCTTCGACAGCGGTGGTGCGGGCCGGCTTCTGCCCGGCGCGGCGCTGCGGCTGCGTGCGCCCGAACAACTCCAGGTCGGTCAGCACACGCAGATCCAGCACCAGGTCGCCCTGCCAGCCGCCGTCGAGACCGGCCTGCAACAGATGTAACGCGCCGGGGCTGGGCGGATCGAGGATCGGCTCCACCAGACCGATCAGGTGCTGGGCGGCGGTTTTGTCCTCGGGCTTGGCCGTGCGCGGCGGGCGGGCGCTCAGGCCGGGCGGCACTTTGCGCTGCGTCGGGTAGATCTCGGCCTCTTCAAACAACTCGCGCAGGCGTTGGGCTTGCTGGCTGACGATGACCACGCGGGCGCCGTTCTCCAGGGCCGCGCGCACATCGTCGATAGCGGCGGGGATATTACCGGAATAGAGGTGCGGCGGCGTGAACTCAGGCACCGGGTGCACCGTGCCTTCGGGGCCGGCGTTCACATCCAGCCCGCCCAGGGCGAGCCGCTTGCCGGCGGCCAGCAGGCTGTCCAGGTCGTCCCAGGCCAGGTAGGGGCGGCGCAGCCCGGGGGGTAGCTCACCCTGGTCCACGAACTCGGTATAGAGTTGCTCGGCGCTGCGCTCCAGTTCGCGCCCGGCCAGGGCCACAGTCTCCGGTCCGTCGACCACGATCAGGTCGCCGGCCTCCAGGTAGTCGAGCAGCGAACTCAGCGGCTGGGCGAAGTAGGGCGCGAACAACTCGCGGCCCTCGCAATATTCGCCGATCTCCATCCCGGCGATCTGGCGCTCCCATTCCTCGCGTACTTCTAAGCGGACATCCTTCAGCGGGATGGCGCGCAACTCGGGCAGCACCTCGTGGCGGCGCCAGAGCGCCAATTCGCAGGAGGGCGGCACGACCAGTTCTTCGAGCGCGGTGGTCGACCGCTGGTTCTCCGGGTTGAAGTAGCGCAACGACTCGATCTGGTCGCCCCAGAACTCGATGCGCACCGGCTGCGGGCTGGTGGGCGGCCAGATATCGACGATGCCGCCGCGCCGGCTGAACGACCCGGCGACCTCGACCTGGGCGGACGGTTCATAGCCGAGATCGACCCAGTGGGCCAGCAGGTCGTCCATGACCACTTCCTGGTCGCGGCGCAGGGTGCGGGTGGCCCAGCGGAAATCGGCGGGGCCGATGGTCGGCATCATCAGCGCCATGGCCGAGGTGACAATGATCGGGCGCTGCGGGTGGTCGATAGCGGGGATGCTGTCCGCCGTAGCGTGCGGGGCGTCGAGCGCGGCGAGCACGGTCAGCCGCCCGGCCATGATGGTGGGGTCGGCGGCGATGCGCTCATAGGGCAGCAGGTCGGGCGCCGGGAAGCGCTGGACAGCAGCCGGGTGGGCGGCGTAGATCTGCAGCGCGTCGGTGATCTGGCGGGCGCGCTCCGGGCGGCTGGTAATCACCAGCAGGCGCCCGGTCGTGGGGGCCAGGGATGGGTCGGTAGCGAGGGCGGCCAGCAGATAGGGCTTGGCCGCGTCGAGCAGGTCGTCGGCGACGACCACGGTCGGCCCCTCTGTGCCGAGGGCGCGCGCCAGGGCCTCCGCCAGGCGGCTATAGGCCGGGTGGGCATGCAACAAAGGCAGCAAGCCGAGTATGTTCATAGACGTATCCATTATACGGGGCGCGTCGTTGTGCGTCAAACGCGTGTTGAGTCATCCATGGCCGGTGGACGCAGTTGTAGAGCAGGGCTTCCGTCCTGCTCTACAAGATCAATAGGTCGTCCTTCAGTGCCGCCGGCTCACGTCGAGGATGCCGACCCGTTGGGCGGCGACCGCCGGGTCGGCGGAACCGGCGGAGGCGAAAAGCCGATCCGCCGCTTGGGGGTAGCGTGCGACATAAGCCCGGACAACGGCTTCCTTGCGCGAGAGATCCTCGACGACCTGCGGACGGATGTGCGTCGTCCGGCCCGCGCGGGTGATGCGGACGGCGCCGCCGGCCAGGGCATTGCGCAGCCAGTCTGTTTGCCGGCCTCGCGCCGCGACGACATAGATGCGGTCCTCCAGTTCGACCCAACCGAGCGGCACTTTGTGCGGTTTGCCGCTGCGCCGGCCCTGGGTTTCCAGGACCAGGATCTGCCGGTTGATCTTCCCGATATTGTGTTCGGCCATCCAGCCGGGGATCTTGTTCATCAGTTTCAGGAACGGCGATATGCCGCAGCCGGGAATCGACTCCTGGCTCATGGGGAAAGGCCTCCTTCATACGGGTGCGCTAGATAGCGGCGATAGAGCGCGGGATTGGGCGCGGCGGGCGGTTTTGAACCGGCGCAGGACGTCAGGGTGTCCCTCATCCCGGCGCACAGCGCGGGGGCCGGGTTTTCTGCTACCCGGCTCCACCCGCCGCGATGCTCCATCGCAACGTTATATTCCCCGGTGCCGGCGGCAGACGCTACCAGGAGTTCGGCCCTGCACCTCGGCTCCCAGTACGTCATATCCATACGGCGCAGTATCGCAAGTCGCGTGCCGAGCAAATCCCAAACACGGATGAGGCCGCCGGGCACGAAGCACCCGGCGGCCTCACAGGATATCAGCGGGATCTGGAACGCGCTCTGCCACTGTAGGTCAGGCAGCGGCCTTGCCCGGAGCGCCGTCGTTAGCGGTTGCGCGCGACGAAGAGGCTGGCCCCGGCGAGGGCGAGGGTCAGCAGGCCCAGCGCCACCTCCCAGGGCAGCCACTGGAGCAGCGGCGGGTTGGCCGCCGGTGTGCTTAGCGCGCTGGTCGGGTTGATCGCGCTCGTTTGGGCGCTGAACGTGCCTTCGGTGGGCGCCAGCTTCCCGGCGGCGGGAGGCGCCGCCGCCACGGCGGTAGTCGCCTGGTCGGGACTCGCTCCACCCAGGGCGGCCGGTGTGCCGGTCGCTTCCGTGTTCAGCGGCGGGCCGCCGCCACCGGAACTCGCCCCGCCGGCGGCCCCGGCTGCGGGGGTTGCTTGCGGCGCGAGGGCCGCGGCGGCCCTGGTGGGCTGCGGGGGCGGAGTCGGGGCGGGCGCGTTGGCCGCCGCGGGGGCCACCGTGTCCGTTGCCTGAGCGGCGGCCGCCGCAGTCGTGTTGGTCGGCGCGGCGGCCGCCGGCTGCGCCGTTACCGCCTGTAGTTGCGCGATCCGGCTCTGGTCCGCGCTGGTGGGTCCCGCGCTGGATGCGGCCCCGTACGGGGCCATCATCAA
>JAICKM010000630.1 GCA_025927935.1 Chloroflexia bacterium
GGCGCTGTTCGACGCCACCGCGGTGCTGATCTCGACGCTGGCCGCCGGGTTCGCGCTGATCGTGCTGCCGATGAAGAAGCGCCAGGCCAAGGAGCAGTTCCACTACAAGGTCCAGGAACTGCGCGAGAACCTGGCCCGCGGAATGAGCGAGCAGTTCGAGACCGAATTAGCCCGTTCCGTCGAGCGTATCTACGACGCCATCGCGCCCTATACGCGCTTCGTGAAGGCCGAGCATACCAAAGTCAGCAACGCGGGCACCGAGCTGGCGCGCCTGGACGACGAATTTGCCAAGCTCCGCAAACGCATCGAGGGTTAAGCTGGGGATATGTGTCACAAACTTTCGGGCGCATATGAGTAGTTGGTTCCAGGGTTTTTGTCACTCTGAGCGTAGCGAAGAGTCTGGTCTGTTGCCTGACACGATGGAGATTCTTTCCTGCGCTCAGAATGACGGTTCCCGGTTGATAGACTAATGACCAGGCGCCCGCGCCGCGCGCTATGGATACTGGGCGGCATTGTGCTGCTGGCCGCGCTGGCACGCTACACCGGCCTCACGCAGGGCTTCCCGCGCGATTTCCACTGGGACGAGCGAATCTACTTCCACGAGGCGCTCTACGGCCTAGCAAATGGGCTGCGCCGCGAGTCCACCGTCTCGGCCAACCTGCCCTATCTGCTGATGCCGCTGCTGCTGGTGCAATGGCTGATCGGCGCCTTGGTCGGGCAGATGCACAGCTTCGGCGATCTCGTCCGCAGCTACATCGTCGATCCCGCGCCGTTCCTGGGGCTGGCGCGCGCCGCCTGGGCCGCGACCGGGGTGATCAGCGTGGCGGCGGTCTACCGCATCGGGCGGCGCATCTCCGGCCCGGCGCTGGGCCTGGTGGCGGCCTTCTTCCTGGCCGGGACGTTCCTGCACGTGGCCGAGAGCCACTTCGTCAAGAACGACGTGCCCGCCGGGCTGATGCTGCTGCTGGCGCTCGACGCCTGCTTCAACATCCAGGAGCGCGGCGCGCGGCGCGACTATTTCTGGGCCGGCTTCTGGCTGGGCCTGGCAAGCGCCACCAAGTATTACGCCGCCGGGGTGGCGCCCGTCATCCTACTGGCGCACGTCCTGCGCCGGCCGCCTGCGGAATCGCCGCCGACCCGGCTGCGCTCACTGGCGCCGCTCGGCATCGCGCTGGTGGGGGCGCTGCTGGCGGCCATCGGCTCCACGCCCGTGGCGGTGATCGATCCGCGCAACCTGTGGGACAGCCTGTCCTACGAATTCGGCGCCAATTTCGGCTCTATCCCCACGGGCGGCGTGCCGCAGTGGATGTTCTATCTGACCGAACACCTGGGCCGAGGCATGGGCGCGATTCTGCTCGGTCTGGGGCTGATCGGCATTGGGGTTGTGCTGACCCGGCGCACGCCGAAGGGGTTGCTGCTGGTGACCGTGCCGGTGCTGTTCTTCATCGCCCTGAACCTGCGGCCCTTCAACTTCGCGCGCTACATCGTCCCGGCGATTCCGTTCCTCTGCCTGACCGCCGCGCTGGCGCTGCGCACCATCGTGGGCACCGTCTTGAGTCCGGCGCTGGCACGGGTACGCGCCGTGGCCCTGGAGTATCCCACCCCGCTCACGCGACGGCTCACCTCGGGGCGCGTGCTGGGGGCGGCGGGGCCGGCCCTGCTGACGTTGGGCGCGCTGATCGCCGCCACGCCGTCGTGGGTGAACGTGGCGCGTTACGACCGCTACGCGCTGGCGCCCGATACGCGCAACGCCGCGCAGGACTGGTTCGAGGCGGCGGTCCCGTCCGGCGCCCAGGTGCTGATCGAGGGGGGCGAAAGCTTCGAGCGGACCTCCAACCTAGGACCGCAAATGTGGTTGGCGCCCGATGTGTTGCAGGCGCGCGGCCCGAACGAGGAGCGCGAGCGGTTTTTCTGGACGCAACTGCTGGATGTAGTGCGCAACGCGCCGGCTTACCGCCTGACGCTGGTCGGGTCGGTGGAGCGCACGGCCAGGGTCATCGAAGGCCAACGCGTGGGGGTGGATGTGCAGTCGATGGACGAGTGGGACCGGCCCGACTACGCGGTCCTGATCAACTGGCGCAGCGACGATCTGCGGCCCGGCTCAGCCAAACCGCTCTGGCAATCGCTGACGACAGATTATACGCTGGCGCGCACCTTCGCCTGCCGGCCGTGCTTCCCGGAGGACTACTACGCCTGGCGCATCGATTACCCGACGCTGGACAGCATCCCCCTGCTGGGCGAACCTGCGCCGGTTGCCGGGCCGGAAGTCCGCGTCTTTCAGCGCAAAGATACGGCGTTCCCGCCGCGCGGCGGCCCGGCCACACCCTGACCTCTACGGCGGTCAGGGCGGGCCGCCGGGCGCCCGCGCCGCGCGCTATTTGCCGGCTTCGCCGTTGCCGGTGACGCGCTGGGTGACGCTTTCGACCGTGTCGCCGGCGCGACTCGCCACGGCCTGCGCCGTGTCGCCGACTTTGCTGCCCACCGCCTGCGCCGTGTCGCCCAGGCGATTGAGCAAGCCGCCGAAGATGCGCCCGGCATTTTCCGGCCCAAGCTGCTGGTGCATGCGGTCGCGCACTTCGCTCTCCAACTGCGCGATCTCGGCATCCAGATCGTCGCGCCGGCGGCGGAGGCCATTGAGATCGGTGATGACGCGCTCCAGGCTGCGCATGCGCCCTGCCTTGCCGCCTGCTTTGGCGCCCGCGCGGCCCGGTCGCCCGGCGGCCCGTGCCGTGACCCCGCTGCCGGTCTTCGCGCGTCCCGTCCCGGTGCTGCCCGCCGGGCGGCGGGCCGCCAGCCCGCGCAGCACGCCCTCGGTAATCAGGTCCTTGTAGGGTAGGTCGAGATGCTCACGCACCTCTTTCAAGGTGGCCTGCGGGTGATCGCTCTTGTAAGCGGCCACGACGCGGCGTGTCTCGGCCTTTTGTTCGTCGTTCAGCTTCTGGCCCCTGGTGGTTTTCTCAGCCATGCCCGTCTCTCCTCTATGCGACCCGATCAGGGTCGGATGGGGGGCGAAACGCCCCAACCCGCCACGCCGTCAACTGTCACCCGGCGCGTCGAGTTTTTGTAATAACGCCTGGAGCGTGCTGTGCAACCTCCGCAAATCCCGTGGTTGCGGGGTGAGGCGAAACAGCCGCAGTTCGCCCCAGGCGGTGCCGCTCCAGAAGGGCAATGTGGTCTCATTGGGCAGACGCCCGGAATCGACGAGGGCGTAGCCCGCTTGCTGGCGCCCGGCGTAACTGCCGGCGGTGCCGCGCAGGTGCGCCTCCAGGAGATCGTCGGCGGCCGGCGTGCCGGCGAGCGCCAGCAACGTCAGGGCGAGCTGCTCCAGCAGCGGTTCGCCCATCCAGATGAGCAGGGCGCAGGCGAGCGTCAGGCGCGGGTAGAACGTGACCACCTGGTGCGCGATCTGCGCGGGATCGGGCACGCGCCCTGCACGGAACGGGCGGCGCGTGGTCTCCGGCGGGCCGGAGAGGCGCTGTAACAAATGCAGCGACAGGAGGTCGTGCCAACCCACATACGGATAGCCCCCGCCGGCGAGGGCCGGCAAGGTCTCGCCGCTGTCGATGGCCGTAAGCAGGCGCTGCGCCAGCGGGTCGGCGGGTAGCGCGGGCGACTCGCGCAGAAGCGCGGTGGCTTCGTCCGCCCGGCCGAGGTTCGCCAGGGCTGTCGCCAGCAGGCGATTGCGCGCCGCGCCGGCCTGGCCCTCCTCGGCGGGCGACGGGCCGGCTGCCGCCTCGCCTTCGGGGGTAAGCACGCGATAGGCCAGCGCGTGCTCGCCGAGCAGGCCCGCCACTTCGGCCACGCGGGTGCGGTCCAGCAGGCGGCTCTGTGGCTCCAGGGCCGCCGCCGCGCGTTCGAGCAGCGGCAGCGCGTCCGCCGCCGCGGCGCCTGTCATCCAGCGGATGAAGGCCAGGGTCGCCAGGGCGTAGACGTTGTTCGGGCTGACCTCGCGCAGGGTGGTCTCCAGCGTGGCGATAGCCCGGTCGGCCTGTCCGTTGTAGAAATAGGCCAGGCTGAGGTTGTTGCGCGGCTGCGGGTAATGGGGCGCCAGGCGAATGGCCTCGCGTAGCTCGCTCAGCGCCTGCGCCGGGTCGCCGTTAAACAGCAGGCGCAGGCGCCCGCGCTCCGCAGCCATCATGGCGCGGTCGCGGAACTCCTCGTTCACCTTGGGGAAGCCCTCTTCCTCGCGCATAAAGATGACCAGGGCGGCGATCAACGCCTGCGGATCGGGCACATCGAGGACGACCGGCAGCGCCTGCACGTCGGTCCAA
>JAICKM010000775.1 GCA_025927935.1 Chloroflexia bacterium
GGGCTGGGACCTGGCGATCTCCTGCGGCACCCCGGCGAAAGAGGGAACCGAGATCCGCACCCTGACCGAGCAGGTCTGGGAGCAGCGCCATATGATCATGGAGTTGCTCGATGTCGATCACCCGCTCGACTGCCCGATCTGCGAAGCCAACGGCGACTGCCGTTTGCAGGACTACGGCTATGAGTACGGCGTGATCGGCAAGGAGCTGCGCCGTCCGAAGATTGTGCGCCCCGCCGAGCGGCTGTCGCCGGCCATCGACCTTGACCGCGACCGTTGCGTGGTCTGCGGGCGCTGCGTGCGCGCCTGCGACGAGCAGATCGGCGCGGTGGCCCTGGCCTTCGTCCAGCGCGGCATTGAGACCGTGATCGACGCCCCGTTCGGTAAGTCGCTGATGGACACGCCCTGCGTCGAGTGCGGTACCTGCGTGGAGGTCTGCCCGGTGGGCGCGCTCAGCAGCCGCCCCCAGATGCACCCGGTCCATCACTGGCAGCAGCGCAAGACGCGCACCACCTGCCAGTCCTGCGCGGTGGGCTGCACCATGCAGGTGGGAGTGCATAACAACCTGCTGGCCGAGGTGCGCTCGCAGGACGCGGTCGGCGTGAACGACGGCATCATCTGCGTCAAGGGCCGTTACGGGCAAGACTTCGTGAACAATGTGGATCGCCTGACCCAGCCGCTGATCCGCCAGGCCGACGGAACCTTCCGCCCTGTGCCCTGGGAGGAAGCGCTGGATCTCGTCGCCGAGCGCCTGAACACCAATAAGACCGCCCTGGGCGTGGTCGCCGGCTCCAAGCTGACCAACGAAGAACTCTATCTGCTGCAAAAGGTCGTCCGCGGCGGGTTGGGCAGCAACAACATCGACTCTGATGCCCGCTATCCCGAGTCTGAAGCCCTGGCCGTGCTGGAAGAAGCCTTCGGCTATGCCGCGATGACCGATAACCTGGTCGATACGCGGCAGAAGGCCGGCTGCATCATGATCGTCGGCGACAGCATCTACGAGACCCACCCGGTCTATGCCTACCAGTTGCAGCGCCTGCTGCGCATCCGCAACGCCAAGACCGTGGTGATCAGCCCGCGCTGGAACAAGATGAGCGAGTGGGCCACACTGACGCTGCACCCCAAGCCCGGCACCGAGGAAACCCTGCTGCACGGCATCGCCCAGTTGATCTTGCGCGACTCGCTGGGCGACCAGGATCTGGCGGCGAAAGTCGTCGGCTATGATGCCTGGATCGACTCCCTGAGCAGCTACAGCCCGGAGCAGGTCAGCGCCCTGACCGGCGTGTCCGTCGAGGATATGACTAAGGCGGCCTATCTGTACGCCACAGGCGGCGTGAGCATGAGCGCACCCAAGCGTCCCACCGACCCGACCGCGCCACGCAAGCAGGGGCCGCCCTCCACGATTATCTTCTCGGCGCGCGGGCCGTATACGTTGACGCCTGGCGCCATTCGCGCCCTGTGCAACCTGGCCCTGGCGACCGGCAACATTGGCCGCGCGGGCGGCGGCGTGAACCCGCTGGTGGGCGACGCCAACAGTCTGGGCCTCAACGATATGGGTTGCAGGCCCGACCGCCTGCCCGGCTACGCGCCCCTGGACGCGGCGAGCCTGGCCCGCTTCTCGACGGCCTGGACGCTCGATCCCGACCGCCCGGTCCAACTGCCCGCCACGCCGGGCCTGAGCTACCCGCAGATGATCGCGGGCGCGCTCGACGGCAGCCTGAAGGCCCTCTGGATCGCCGGGGCCAACCCGGTGGTCGGCGCAACCGACCCGGACGCGCTGCGCGCCGCCCTGAGCCGGCTCGACTTCCTGGTCGTGCAAGAACTGTTTATGAACGAGACCGCGGAACTGGCCCATGTGGTGTTGCCCGCCGCCTCGTATGCGGAGAAAGACGGCACTTACACGAACACCGAGCGCCGCGTCCAGCGCGTGCGCAAGGCCCGCGAGCCGGTGGGCCTGGCCTATCCCGACGGTCGCATCTTCGTCGAGTTGGGCTATCGCCTCGGCCTGTCGATGCCCTATCCGCGCTCGACCGACATCATGGACGAGATCGCGCGCCTGGTGCCGATTTACGGCGGCATCGACTATGGGCGGCTCGAAACCACAACCTATCTGGAGGATGCGATTCCCATGCCGGGTGCCACCTCGTACAAGCAGTTGCGCGTGAACGGCCTGCAATGGCCGTGCTTCGCACCCGACCAGCCCGGCAGCGCGGTGCTCTATGCCGGCGGCAACGTGCCGCGCCCGGCCCAGGTCGGGGCCGCGCCCGCGCTCGGCGGGCAGGCTGCCGCCGCCGACGGCACCCTGCTGATGATCGCCGGGTTCAGCCTGTTCCCCTTCCGCACCGGCACGCAGAGCCGCCACAGCAAATCGCTGGCGAAGTTGCAGCCGCATAGCCGGCTGCATCTCCACCCGGCGGACGCCCAACGGCTGGGGCTGCGCGATGTCGAGCAGGTGCGCATCAGCGCGGCCAACGCGCCGCGCAACGGCCACGGCGCCGCCGATGTCTCTGAGCTGAACACCCGGCCCGTGGACGCCATTACCCTGGTCAGCGATGCGGTCCCGCGGGGCACCGCCTTCCTGGGGCTGACGATGGCCCAGGCCGGGCGCAGCCCGCTGGCCCGCCAGGCCCTGGCCGCCCAGGCCAACGGCCACGGCGGCGCGAAAGCCGTCGCCATTCGCGTTGAACCGCTCTATGGCGTGCCCGCGGGCGACGCCACCCTGGGTCCTGGCCCGGCGACAGGCAACGTCGTTGACCGGGCCAATGCGACCTTGCCGCCCGCCTAGCGCTGCTGGATCATCCCTGGAGGGAGGGGAACGATGGATTTTGATTGGGTATGGCTGCTGATCCGCATTATCGTCGCCGTGGTCATCCTGACCTTCGTGCTCGTCACGATGGGCTTCCTGACCTATTTTGAGCGCAAGGTGGCAGCCCATATGCAGCACCGCATGGGGCCGAACCGCACCGGGCCGATCGGCTTGTTGCAATGGGTGGCCGACGCGGTGAAGCTGATCAGCAAGGAAGAGATTATCCCGGCGGGCGCCGACAAGGTGATCTTCTGGTTGGCGCCGATGCTGAGCATGTTCACCGCCTCGGCGGCCTATGCGTTTATCCCGTTCGGCGAGCAGATCACGCTCTTCGACCGCCCGATCCCCTACTACATCTCTGAGACGCCGATTGGGCTGATCGCGCTACTGGCCTTCTCGTCGCTGGGGGTCTATGGGTTGATCATGGGCGCGTGGAGTTCCAACAACAAATACTCCTTGCTGGGCGGCCTGCGCTCCAGCGCCCAGGTGATCAGCTATGAAGTGAC
>JAICKM010000275.1 GCA_025927935.1 Chloroflexia bacterium
CAGGTTAAGCTGGCCGGCGAGCAGGTCCGCCAGTTGCTTCGAGGGGCGGATGCCGTTGGCCTCGACCTTGCGGATCGTCTCCCCGGCACAGCCGGCGCGCTCGGCCAGGGCGTCCTGGGTGAGATCGAGCGCGCGGCGCCGGGCCTTGAGCCATTGGCCGAAGCTGGGGTTTGGGTCCATCTCTGCGCTCCGTTCACTGGTAGTCCCATTGTTCGGCTCGCTCTGTCCCATCCGTAGTATAGCATATCCCATCGCATCTACCTCAGCCCCTGGTTGTATTTGGGCGGCCGGCTAGCGATTGCCGCTGCAATACTCGCTGGTGGTCTGCGCCATCTGCCGGCGTGCGCTGTAGCGCGGATCGTAGAACTGGCGATACTCGTTCGTCGTCGCCGCGATCTGCTGGGCGGCGCTGTAGTGCGGGTCGTAGAACTGGCGGTATTCGCTGGTGGCCTGCTCGATGCGGCTGTTGCTGTCGCACGGTCCCGCCAGGGAGCGGACCATGGCCGGGTGGGTCACGCCGGTCGCGGCCCTGGTCGGCATGGGCGGACTACCGACCGCCAGGGCCACTATCGCGACGGTAAGCGCCGATAAGGACCGCAATCGCTGCACTGTTATGGTATTCATCTTAATGCTCCTTGATCAGGGTGCGCCGCTGCGCGTGCATCCTGGCTTTCGTGCCCTTCGCCTTTGCCGATATCATGCCGGGTTGCCCGACCGGAGGTTAGCGGTGGGTTCTGCTCCGGCGCTTCGGGGGGGAACACCGGAGCAGAACAACCTCATGAGGCATTGGAGCAAAAATCCCGGTGGGACCAGAAGGGAGAAGCGGGATGCAGAGCGGGATGAAAAGCGGGATGACTCGCCGTAACTGCGCGGACATGAAGCAGGGGTGCCCGACACGCTCCAAGCTGGAGAGCGTCAGGCACCCCTAATTGTTGTATATGGTTGCGGCGTCAGTGGTTCGTCACCCGGCCCTTGTCTAGGGAGCGCAGCGAATAGTCTCGGCGCCTGAGAGCAGCGCCGGAGATCCTTCGCTGTGCTCAGTAGTCCGTCACAACGTTTTTGCCAGGGAGCGTAGCGAATAGTCTCGGCTTTTAGGCGACAAGACGGAGATTCTGAGCGGAGCGAAGAATGACAATTTTGGTGTGACAGACTGCTCAGAATAACAAGCGCGCGGATTTAGTGGTTCAGTACGCGGCCTCCTGACGGCTGTTCGCGCGGCGGTGCGTAGGATACGGCTGACCGTTCGCTCAGGGCGCGGGCGCGCGACAGATGAACTCGACCTCGTTGCCGTCGGGGTCGTCCACGTACATGGTGCGGCTGGCGAGGACCGGGTGCTTGCCGGGGCGGGGCGCGTAGCCCGCCGCCGTGAGTGCCGCGTGCTGGGCTTCGAAGGCCGCCTCCGGCAGTTCCAGCGCCATGTGGTGCAACTGGTAGCCGCGCGGTTTAGCCCGCACATCGTCGGGCATGGGCACCAGCACGATCATCTGCGGGATGCCCGCGTGCCCTTCGCCCACTTTGAGGAAGGTGTTGGCGAGCGTGGGCGGGGAGATCACCTCTAGCCCCAGGAGATCGCGGTAGAAGGCCAGCGCGCGCTCCTTGTCCGCCGTCCAGAGCACAATTTCGGAAATGCCGACAACTTGTTTCATGGCAACGCCCCTTTGCGTGTAGAATAAGCACATGGCCGGTTATTGGCTCGATTATAGCACACCGCCGGCTACGGGCCTGCCGGCAGGGAAAGGAATCGCATGGACCAAGCATACCCCATTCTGGAGTTTGACCCGGCGCCGGAGGCGTTCCTGGAGCCGCGCCGCCTGCTCCGGCCCATCGACGCGCCGGAGCATTGTGTGCTCTGCTTTTTTGCCGATGTGATCCGCGACGTATGTGCCGAGGATAAGGCGCGCACCCTCCACACGCTACAGACCGAGATCGGGAAGCACCCGCTGTACGAGATTGCCTTCGCCGGGCAGCGGCTGGCCGTGCTGCATCCTGGCGTGGGCGCGCCGCTGGCCGCCGGGTTCCTGGAGGAGGCTATCGCGCTGGGCTGCCGCAAGTTCATCGCCTGCGGCGGCGCGGGCGTGCTGGCGCCCGATGTGGCCGTCGGCCATGTGATCGTGCCCACGGCCGCTGTGCGCGACGAAGGCACCTCGTATCACTACCTGCCGCCGGGCCGCGAGGTCGCGGCGAGCGCCGAGGCCGTGGCGGCCATTGTCGCCGTGCTGCAGGACCACGGCGTGCCCTATGTGACGGCCAAGACCTGGACCACCGACGCCATCTATCGCGAGACGGCGGATAAAATCACCCGCCGCCGCGCCGAGGGCTGCGTGACGGTGGAGATGGAGGCGGCGGCGTTTTTCGCCGTGGCCCAGTTCCGCGGGATCCCCTTCGGCCAGTTGCTCTACGCGGGCGACGATCTCAGCGGCAGCGAATGGGACGCCCGCGCCTGGACTACCCATGCGGGCCGCGCGCTGCTGTTCCGGCTGGCCGCCGAAGCCTGCTTGCGTCTCTAGTCTGTCCGGCCCTTGACCTGTCACTCTGAGCGGAGCGAAGAGCCTCGTCGTGGTTCCGGCACGAGACGAGATTCTTCGCTCCGCTCAGAATGACAATGACATGGCGCGGGTCGATGCAAATAGCCAACGCCGAAGAATGCAGCGCGGTGGGGCGTATAATAACCGGCCCTGGCGTAGTTGTAAAAGCTATAGCCGTGGTGCTCCGGGCGGGCGCGCAATGGGGCGGGCCGGGTCGCAAGCGCCGCACCGGGGCCTGGCAAGCCGGTTCATCCGTGGAAAGGAGTGCCGCTGTCCTATGTCTGAATCGCACCACCCGCACGCCGTGGCTGCGCCCGCCGGCCCACCGCCGCGCAAGGTCAGCCAGATCATGGAAACCGAGGTTGTGACCGTGCCGCCCGATATGCCGGTGGCCGACCTCTTAACGTTGCTGGTGAACCGGGCCTATAAGGCCCTCCCAGTGGTGGACGCCGAACGGCATGTGCTGGGCATGGTCACGGACGGCGACTTGCTGCGCGCGCCGGGCCTGGGCTTGCGGCTGAACGTGCTGGAGGCCGTCGAAGCACAAGACGAGGGCGGGTTCGACGCCATTGTCGCCGCGGTGCGGGCGGGCGGCAAGACGGCCCGCGACGTGATGGGGGTGCGCCCGCAGGCAACTATCGGCCCGGACGCCGCGATTGTCGACGCAGCCCGGCTGATGGTGCAGCAGGGGGTCAAGCGCCTGCCGGTCGTGGACGCGCAGGGGCGGCTGGTCGGCATCCTGGGCCGGCTCGACATCTTGAAGGCGGCAGGCCATGTGGTCGGGGTGCCCGGCCCGGAGCCGGTCGGCCCGCCGCCCGCCGGGGCGCACACCCTGGCCGATGTGATGGTGCGCGACGTGCCCACCGCTGGCCCCGATACGCCGGTGGAGCAGGTGGTGGATACGCTGGTCGGCAGCCAGGGCGCGCGCCGGGTGGTTGTGACCGCCGGGCCGCAGGACCGCCGGGTGCTGGGCATCATCACGGCCGCCGATCTCGTGCGCCGCAGCGCCGCGCCGGCCCGCGGGCAATTGCTCCACGCCCTGTTCCGGCAGTTGCAGTACATGGGCGCGGGCTTCGGCGCCCCGTTCGTGCCGGAGGCGCTGGACCCCAACACCTGCGCGGGGGACCTGATGACCACGCCCGCCACGACCGCGCCCGCCGATCTGCCGCTGGCGGGCGCCATTCACCTGATGGCCGAGCACGGCGTCAAGGCGCTGCCCGTGGTGGACGCGCAGGGGCAGTTGGTCGGGTTGGTCACCCGTCGGCGTGTGCTGCAAGCCCTGGCCCAGCCCACAGGCGCCGCGTCCAATCCGGCGGCGACTGCGGAGCCGCCGCCGGCAGACAGCCTGTGCTGATCGGCAAGGCCATCCGCTTGCAACCGATGACCATGGGCGACGCGCCACTGATCGCCGATTGGTTCAGCGATCCGGACTACATGGGCGAGTTCAACAATGTCTGCCCGCAGACTCGCGCCGAATGGGAGCAGCACCTGGGCGGGCGGCACGGCGGGCACGACGACGGCATGTTCCTCATCGTCGGGCGGGAGACCGGCGAACCGATGGGCGCCATCGGCTACTAGAATCCGTTCACCAACGGCGACTTCTTCAAGGGCTATGAGATCTGGTACCAGGTGCATCCGGGGTTTCGCCGCCGCGGCCTCGCCACGCAGGCGGCGTGCCTGCTGATCAACCACCTCTTCGCCGCCACGCCGGTGCCACGCATCCAGGCCACGGTGGCCGTGGACAATGCCGCCTCCTGCCGTGTGACGGCGGCGGGGATGCAGTGCGACGGCGTCTACCGCCAGGTGACGTTCCTGCACGGGCGCTGGATCGACATGTACCTCGACGCCATCGTGCGCGGCGACTGGGGCGATGAGGCCGCGTACCGCCGGGGCCGCCCGCCGTTCTGAGCCGCGGCGCGGGCAGGCCGTGGGGCGGATGGTGCAGGAAACTCGGGTCAATTTTCTGATGTTCAGGGTTGAGCATAGCTACAAGCAACGGTGAAGCTCTGGGGCGAGCTACGAAATGAGTTGCAATAAGAACATCCATTTGGCACCACAGTTTGGCATCGCAGTTTTATGGAAACAACAAGAAAATTGAGGGGTAAAAATCAGCGTGACTCTGCACCTGATGGTTGGCCTTCCATGTAGCGGAAAAACGACCCTTGCCCGGCAAC
Source organism: Chloroflexia bacterium (assembly GCA_025927935.1). Next base: position 4,700 of record JAICKM010000275.1, read on the forward strand.
TCGAACGTCAATATTCGGCTCTCCGCTTTACGCTCGACGAATGGCACGTTCGGCTGTATGGACAAGACGCGTCTGAAGAAGAACACGATGCCCGGCATGAGCTAATTGAAGCTATTCAATGGGACGTAGCAACGCGCGCATTAATTCTTGGTGTAGATGTCATTTTAGATTTTGGCTGTTGGGTGCGTGTTCAACGCGATGAATATCGTTTACGTGCGGAGCAATTAGGGACAGAATTTAAGATTCATTATTTAGATACTCCCAAGCACATGCTCCTATCCCGCCTTGTTGCTAGAAATGCCAATCTCCCATCGGGCACGTTTTATATTCCAGAAACAAAACTTGAAGAATGGTTCCGAATATTTGAGCCTCCTTTCCCCGAAGAACTGCCCTATACTTTAATCTATCGAGTTGACGAGCAAAGTTAGGGCTGTCCGCCATCAAGGGCGCCGCTACGAAGGCGGGTGGCGGTCCCGCCCCGCGGCGGGGGCCGGCTACTCCAGCGGCTTGAGCAGCCCGTTTTCCTGCACCACGTTGGCGGCCAGGGTCTTGTAGCCGGCCTTGTCGAACAGGATGGTGATGCTGTCGCCGGTGATGCGCTGGACCACGCCTTCGCCCAGGCTGTCGTGGACCACGCGGTCGCCGAGGGCGTAGGGCAGATCCACCGCGGCCTCCTCCGTCACGACCACCGGCGCTTCGCCCGCCGGGCGCACGTCGTTGTCGCACAGCCCGCAATCCTCCTCTGGATAATCGTCGCCGAAGTAATTGAGGATGTAGCGGCGGCGGCAATCAGGGGTCTCGGCGTAGCCGCGCATCATCTCCAGGCGGCTGCGGTCGTAGGCGCGGCGGCTTTCCTCGTCTTCGAGCGAGACCGTGGCCGGGTCGAAGTCGTCCACGAGCAGGCGGACCCGGCCCTCTTTCTCCTCCACGATGCCCGCCCGCCGCAGCAGCGTGACGGCGCGGGCCGCATCGCCCGCGCTCAGATCAGTCGTGTCGGCGAGTTCCTCGATGGTGCCCTCCGGCTGGGCGCGCAACCCGGCCCGCGCCTGCGCAATGTCTTCGAGTGTGAGGTGCCCGCCGCCGGAGAGGAAGGCGGCCTGGCCGAGGTCCGCCGGGCGGTAGAGCAGCGTGCAGCGGGCGAAGGCGCCGTCGCGCCCGGCGCGGCCCGTCTCCTGGTAATAGGCTTCCAGGCTGCCGGGGATATCGCAGTGGACCACGAAGCGCACGTCGGGCTTGTCCACGCCCATGCCGAAGGCATTGGTCGCCGCGATGACCCGCAACTCCCCGGCCATGAAGGCGTCTTGCACGCGGCCGCGGTCGGCCTTTTTGCGCCGGCCGTGATAATAATCGGCGTCGATGCCCCAGGCGTTGAGCCACTCTGCCGTTTCCTGCGCGGCGCGCGTGGTGGCCGTGTAGATGATGCCGCTGCCCTGCATGGCGGCGCGTAACTGGCCGGCCAGGTGGTCAGGATATTCGGCGGCGTCGCCCAGGAAGAGATCGTGCAGCGCCTGGCGCACCTCGTGCTCGGTCTCCATCCGGCGCACCTCGAAGAACAGGTTGGGCCGGTCGATCTCGCGGACCACCAGGTCGGGATCGCGCAGGCCCAGGCGGTCGATGATCTCGGTGCGAATCCAGGGCGTGGCCGTGGCGGTCAGCGCGAGCATGGTCGGGCGGCCCAACTGCTCGGCGGCCCCGGCCAGCCCCAGGTAGGACGGGCGGAAGCTATGGCCCCACTCCGACACGCAGTGCGCTTCGTCCACCACAAACAGCGCCACTTTGGTGCCCGCCAGATCGGCCAGGAAGTCCGCGTCCTGGAACCGTTCGGGCGTCACGTAGAGCAGCTTGGCCTCGTGCTGCTTCACCCGGTCCAGCTCATCCTCGGCCTCGGCCTCGCCCAGCGTGCTGTTGATCACGCTGGCGGCCAGGCCCTGGCCGTTGATCGATTCCACCTGGTCCTTCATCAGCGCGATCAAGGGGGAGACGACGAGGGTCACGCCGTCGAGGAACTGCGCCGCCAACTGGTAGACCAGCGACTTGCCCGCCCCGGTGGGCAGCACGGCCAGCACATCGCGACCATGCAGCAGATCCTTGATGATGCGCTCCTGGCCGGGGCGGAACCGCGCGTGCCCGAACTGCTGGAGGGCGCTCAACAGCTCCTCCTGCGACGGCAGAGCGGTCTCCTTGTCGCGCGGGGGCCGGGCTTTGGCAGCGCCTTTCGCTTTCAGCGTGGATTTGGACGCGGGCATCGGGTGATCCTTTCGGGACGGCATGGTGATATGGGCGGCGCGGGCCGGGCGCAAACCGGACCCTACAGCGCACGAGGCGCGGGAGCGATTACCACGGTACGTCTCACGCACGGATTGGAAAACACCCCCATTGAGTGGGCGGACGGCGGGCATTGCGGGCATAAAGGGAACCCGCGCCAGAAGACTCTGGGGCGGGTCTGGCTGTCATGTAGACAGGCAAGTTTTGTGCCAAGAAGGTGCAAATGTTCTGATTAAGAACATGCTATTGGGTGAGCGGGGCATGGCCGTGTAGCTCGTTGTTCTCCGTGGTGGCCTCGTCCGAGAGCCGGGTCAGGACCGACGGGGCGAGCGGGGTCTGGCTCTCCCAGCCGGTCTTGCGCGCGGTGCCGAACTGCGGGTCGGGCGCCGGCAACACCCGGGTGACGCCCTTCATAATCGCCGCGGTGAGGCCGGGGAACAACGTGTTCATCCGCGTGAGCACCTGCGCCTGCACGCTGATCGTCAGCTCGGGATCGCCGTAGCGGCAGGCGGTAACGATCTGGCGGGCGGAGCGCTCGGCGTCGATGGAAGTCAGGCGCAGAGAACCCAGGGCGAACCAGGAGTACTCGGCTTTGTTGTTGCCCTTGAAAAAGGCGTTGGGCGGCGAGCCGGTACGCATGAGGCCAGGGCACACGGTAGTGATGCGGATGCCGTCGCGGGCCAGTTCGGCGCGCATCCCGTCCGACAGGCCGGTGAGCGCGAACTTGCTGGCCGAGTAGGGCACCAGGTGGGGCACGGCAACTTTGCCGCCGATGGACGAGATATTGACGATGCGCCCCTGGCCCGCCTTATGCAGGTGAGGCCGGGCGGCCAGCATCATGTACAGCGGCCCCCAGAAGTGGATGCCCATCGCCTCCTCGAAGTCGGCTACCGTCATATGGTCGACCGGCCCCACCTGGATCACCCCGGCGTCGTTGACCAGCACGTCCAACCCGCCATAGTGTTCGACGACGGCGGCGACGGTCGCATCCACCTGCCCCTGGTCGCGCACATCACAGGTGAAGCCGCGCACCTCGGCGCCGGCACCGCGCAGGTCCTGCTCGGCGCGGCGCAGCTCGTCCTCGTCCCGCGCCACGATCGCCAGCCGCGCGCCCTCCTCGGCGAAGACGCGGGCCAGCACGAGGCCGAGGCCGCGCGAGCCGCCGGTGATAAGCACCACCCGGTCATGGAAGTCGATCCGCCGCGCTTCGCGCAGAACACGCATCCCCACGGCCGCCGCGCTCCCGACCAGCAACAGGCGGGGTATTTTTGGTATTGCAGGCATCACCCGCTCCTTTCCAGGGGCGCGTCCGGCCTCACGGCTTCAGCACCACCTTAATGCAGTTGTCTTCCTTTTCCTTGAAAATCTTGTAGCCGTGCGGTGCCTCGTCCAGCGACAGCCGGTGGGTGATGACGAACGACGGGTCGATGTCCCCGGCCATGATGCGGTCGAGCAGCGGTTGCAGGTAGCGGTGGACGTGGGTTTGGCCCATCTTGAAGGTCAGACCCTTGTTGAAGGCCGCG
>JAICKM010000697.1 GCA_025927935.1 Chloroflexia bacterium
AGATGGTTCAGCGTGTCGTCGGTGCGCAAAGCCGACAGCGCGCCTAGCAGCGCCTCGGCCCACATGGGATCGCCGTGGCGCACGGCGGCGGCGGCCCAGCCCTGCAACAACACCTGCTGCCACTCGCTCGCGCCCGCCGCTCGGACGAGATCGGCAGGGGCGGCGTTCCATAGCGCGGGCCAGGTGGCCGGGGCGACCACGCTGAGCATTTGCAGCAGCCAGCCCGCTTTCTCGCCGACGGCGGGGTGGGCTTTCGCCTCGACACCGTCGCGAATCATGGCCGCGTCGCACGACTCCGGCAGGGTCACCTCGATGCGCGCCGCGCGGGCCACCGTGGGTGGCAACAAGCGGGCGCGCTGGGCGGGAGTCCAGACCAGCAAGGGACGCAGGCGCTCCACCATCCGCGCGCTGAGAGCCGATTCGGGCAGCCGGCTCAGCAGATCTGCGGCGTGGCGGCGGACATCTTTGCTCCGGTCGTCCAGCGCCGCCTCCAGGAACGGCTCATCGGCGGCGCTCAAGCCCGTCGCCAGCGCGCGCACAAAGGCAGCCCGGTCGGCGGCGCCCTCCTGGCCCCAGACGGCGGCCACCATCGCGCGCCCGCGTGCCGGGTCGTTGCGGCGCACCCGTTCGAGCAGGGCCACCCGCGCCGCCCGGTCGCCGGTTTCCCAGACATCGCCCTCGTCGGGGTCGCGCAAGTAGCCCCACGAGGGGTTCTGGGTGGCGAGCCAGTGCCCGCGCTTGCCCACGACCGGGCGCACCAGCGGTTGGAGAGCCGCCCGCGTATGGGCCAGGTTGAGCAGCGTCACCAGGTGCTCGTCGGGCACCCGGCGCTGGGCAGCAGCCAGCGCCGCCAGCCACTCCGGCAAGAGGATCGTGTGCCGGCCCCGCGCCATCTCGGCTAGGTGTTGCCCGGCGGCGGGCGAGCAGGCGGCCAGATCCTCCGCCGGGCAGGGATCGGGCAGCGCGGCCAGGGCGCGGGCCGGCAGGTGGCCGCTGCGCTCGTAGAGCGAGAGCGCCGCCGCCGTGCCCAGCAGCGCGTGTTCCGGCGTGGCACCGGCGAGTTGGGCCGTGAGGTCGCCCAGCGCGCCGGGCAGCGGCGGCAGGCTCAAGTTGCCGCGCTCCGTGCCCATCAGGGCCGCGCTGACGAGGGCCGCGTGGGCGTCATGCAGGGTGCGAGGCAGGGCCGTGGCCCCGCCGCCCGCCGCCGATTCCATGTCCGACCCGACGTTCGCCAGCGGATAAAAGCGGTCGCCGGTCCAGGTGCTCAAGGGCACCAGCACATCGCCGGTCCACTCGCCGAACAGGCCCAGCGGTTGCCCGCCGGAGAGGGCCAGCAGCAGCCACCCGCCATTGAATTGCGGATGCAGCGGCAGCAGCCGGCCCTCTGCATCCTGCACGGCCCAGCCGTCGCCGTGGGCCACCGGCACCACGCTGGTCAGGGGCAGCGGCAATTCGTCCAGCCAGGGATAAGCGGCTAGCGCCGTGGCATAGGCGCGGCCGGCCTCGGCAATCGTCGCATAGCCCGGCAGTGCGGCGGGCAGTGCGGCGGGCTTGTGGCGGGCCTGGATCAGCGCGCGCAATGGGTAGGCGCCGGAATAATAGACCAGATCGGCTTCGAAGGCCGTGCCCGGCAAGAGACTCGCGTCGAGCGGGGCGTTGCCGTGCGCGTAGTACAGAACCAGCGCGGCCCGCCCGGTGGTCTGGCCCCACAGCCAGGTATGCTGGGCGCGCAGCCGATCCTCCTCGGTCACGCGCTGGCCGAGCACCAGCCAGTGATCACGGATACCGGGCGCCGCCAGCAGTTCGTCCTGGCTCTGCGTCCAGCCGATGAGACCGCGAATGTCGGCCTGAGTCGCCTCCGGCAAGGCGTCGATCTGGCGGAAGCCCTCGCCGAGCAGGTGCAGGCGGCCCAGGCGCTCCAGCAGCCGATCCGGCCAGCCGTCGCCCGTGGCCGGGATGCCCGCCAGTTGGCGCACCAGGCGGGCCACGCCGGGGGCTTGCGCATCGACCAGCCGGGCGGCGGGCGCATCCCAGAACGTCGGGGGGCGGGTCTGCGCCGCAGCCAGGCCATGCCGCACCAGGTCCGCCAGCCAGAGATCGAGATCCTGGAGGCCCGCCGCCACTCGCGCCGTGCGGTCTGCGGCGGCGCGGGTTGTGGATTTGGCGGGCGGGCGGGCAGCCTTCGCCGGTTTGCTCGCACCGGCCTCGCGGCGCGCCCGCCCGGCCAGCCAGGAGGTGATCCACTCGGGTCGCGCCGTCTCGGTGAAGCTGCCCGGCGCGTTCGCCAGCAGCAGGAACAGACCGAGCGCGTGCTTGCAGGGGAACTTCCGGCTGGGGCAACTGCAACGAAACCCCGGCAAGTTCAGATCGATCCCGGTCTGATAGGGCGCCACGCCGCTGCCCTGGCACGCGCCCCAAGCCACCTCAGCGTCATGACCCAGGGTGCGCCACTTGCGAGCAACGGCCAGATCCTTCCCGGCTTTCGCCGCGCCGGCATCAGGGGCAAGCGCAAGGATTTGCTCGGTCGTCCAGGTTGGGGGCATCCATGCGTCTCCGTCTCATCCAGACTAGCGGGTCCCGGTGGACACGGCCGGCCATGCGGTCCGGTCTCCGACCCGGCTTCTTCCTATTATATCCATATTCGGCCGTTAGATCCGGAATCACTGCCGGGCTGCAGGATCAGTGTTTCACACTATTGACTGAAGTTTCAGAAAGTATTATAATATTGTAGGGCGCAGAGTCCACTTATACGCATCTGATAGGCGGATGTAAGCGTTTACTACCTGGATCGTTACAAGTATGGTATCGGAATGTATCGAAGGATACACGGTGCGCAATTGACACTGGGACGCTGACTCTGGTAATATTGCAGGCAATGCCCGCAAGTTTGCGAGCATTCCGGGACGACAGGTCAGGTAAGGGACCTGGAATTATGAAGGAATGGATGGTGCCATGACTCGCCTTTTGGACTCGATTAACGGGCCGGCCGATTTGAAAAATCGCTCTATCGACGAGCTAAATCAGGTGGCGCGCGAAGTGCGCGACCTGCTGATTGAGACGATTCCCGCCATCGGCGGGCACTTCTCGTCCAACCTGGGTACGGTCGAGTTGTCCGTTGCGTTACATCACGTTTTCGACAGCCCGTGGGATAAGATCGTGTGGGATGTGGGCCACCAGGGCTACCCGCACAAAATCCTGACCGGGCGCCGCGACAGGCTGAATACGATCCGCCAGTTGGGCGGCCTCAGCGGATTCCTGTCGCGGGAAGAGAGCGTGCATGACGCTTTCGGGGCGGGCCACGCCAGCACCTCCATTTCCGCCGCGCTCGGCATGGCCGTGGCGCGCGATCTCACCGGCGGCAATAATCACGTCGTGGCCGTGATCGGCGACGGCGCGCTCACCGGCGGCATGGCCTTTGAAGCGTTGAACAATGTGGGTCATCTAGGCACCAAGATGATCGTCATCCTCAACGATAACGAGATGTCTATCGCGCCCAACGTCGGCGCGCTGTCCAAGTACCTCAACCAGATCCGCACCGACCCGCGCTACACCAACGCCAAGGCGATGGCCGAGCGCTCGCTCCAGAACGTGCCCGGCGGCCCCAGCCTGCTCGAAGTGGGCCGCAAGATGAAAAACTCGGTCAAGGAGTGGGTTATCCCCACGATGATCTGGGAAGAGCTGGGCATGGTCTATGTCGGCCCCATCGACGGCCACAATGTGCAGCAATTGATCGAAACGCTGGAGCAGGCCAAAGAGACGCCGCGCCCGGTGTTCATCCATGTGCTGACCAAGAAGGGCAAGGGC
>JAICKM010000411.1 GCA_025927935.1 Chloroflexia bacterium
CCGCTTATCGTCCGGCTGTACCACGCCATGTATGAGGCCATTGCAGCGCATAGCCGCCTGGGGCTAAACGTCGTGGTGGATGTGGCGCACCATGACTCCTATTCCGTGCCACGCGGGATTCTCGGCGGCTGCGCGCGGCAACTGCTGGGCCTCCCGGTGTGGTTCGTGGGCGTGCGGTGCCCGCTCACGGTGGTCATGGAACGGCGGCGGGCAACGTGGGGGGTCAGCAACGACGACGGTACGGTGCCTGCCGCGGTGCGCTTGTGGCAGGAGGCCGTCCATGTGCCCGGCATCTATGACCTGGAGGTTGACACCGCGGCCCGCAGCCCGGAGGCGTGTGCTGCATTGATCCGGCGGCGCATCGACGAGGGACCGCCACCCACGGCTTTCCAACGCCTCGCCGCCCTGACCGCGGCAGAGGATCGCGCTTCGCGATAACGCGCACTCGCCCGTAGCAGGCGCCGCCCGGTCAGCCTGGTCCATTCTAGGTGCCGTGTAGGCCGGATTTGCCAGGTTGGGTATTCGTTTAAAGGCGAGGTAGGAGATGAACACCATGCAGCCAACCGCAGATGCCGCATCGGAAGGCCCGGCAGACCTGATCGTGGCCCATGCCGCCGAACTGCTGACCATGACCGGCCCGGCGGAGGCGCGGCGCGGGCCGCAACAGGCCGCGTTGGGGCTGATCGCGGACGGCGCGGTGGCGATCCGCGGCGATACGATCCAGGCCGTGGGGCCGAGCGCGGCCATCCTGGCCGCCCATGCCGGGCCGGACACGCGGGTCGTGGACGCCGCCGGGCGCGTGGTGACGCCAGGGCTGGTCGATGCCCATACGCACCTGGTGTTCGCCGGGACGCGCGAACACGAATATGAACAGCGCCTGCAAGGCGCGGGATATCTTGAGATCCTGGCGGCCGGGGGCGGCATCATGTCCACCGTGCGCGCCACGCGGGCTGCCTCCGCGCAGGAACTGGCCGCGGGCATGGTGCCGCGCCTGCGTGTGATGCTGGCCCACGGCACCACCAGCGTCGAGGTCAAGAGCGGCTACGGCCTCAGCACCGAAGACGAATTGAAGAGCCTGCGCGCGATCCGGCTTGTCGCCGAGGGCCGGGCGCCACAGCAGCCGGGCGAGGCCCTGCCCCGCCTCTGCCCGACGTTCCTGGGCGCCCACGCCGTGCCGGAGGAGTACCGCGGCCAACCGGACGCCTATATCGATCTGCTGGTAGAGGAAACCTTGCCCGCTGTGGTGGCCGCCGGGCTGGCCGAGTCGTGCGACGTGTTCTGCGACGCGGGCGCGTTTGACGCAGCGCAGGCGCGGCGCATCCTCGAAGCGGCCCAGGCCCACGGCCTGCCGGTGCGCTTGCACGCCAACGAGTTCGAGCGCATCGGCGCCGCCGCGCTGGCCGCCGATCTGCACGCGCTCTCCGCCGACCACCTGCTGGTGCTCGACGCGGAGGAGATCGCCGCGCTGGCCGCGGCAGGCGTGGTCGCCACACTCCTGCCGGGCACGGGGTTGGGCCTCGGCCATTATGCCCCGGCGCGGGCGCTGATCGCCGCTGGGGTGCCCGTGGCCCTTGCCACCGATTGCAACCCCGGCACCTGCCTCTGCGAGAACCTGGGGCTGATGATTGCCCTGGCCTGTAGCGCCATGAAGATGACCCCGGCGGAGGCCCTGGTCGCGGCCACGATCAACAGCGCCCATGCCCTCGGTCCGCGCTGGGCGGCGTGCACCGGCAGCCTGGAACCGGGCAAGTGGGCCGACCTGGTGATCTGGGATGTGCCCAACTACCGCCACATCCCCTATCACCTCGGCGTGAACCTGGTCGGCCAGGTGGTGTGCGGCGGCGAGGTGCTGTACGCCGCGCACCCCGCTTAGAACGGATAGCCCCGCGCGCCTTGCAGCCCCTTCAAGCAGGAGATTTCGCCCATCAGGTCATGGACATGGCCCATCACCAGGTTGCTCAAGCCCCAGGCGAGATTGACCTGGCCCAGGCCCAGCGCGCTCATGTCCAGCGGCTGGTCGAGATCTTCCGCAGTGAGGGCCGCCAGGTAGGCATCCGTGTTCGCGTACACGGCCTGAGCATAGGCACGTAGGGCCGGCACATCGATGCGCACCCGGCGCGTCCACGCGGCGTAATCGTCCCACGCCGGGCCAATGCGGCCCGGCATCGGCTCGCTCATCCCCGTTTTGTGCGCCCAACTAGCGGCGAACATGGGTGGCGTTTGCCGCAACATCCCGTTGATGACCAGATCTTCGCCGGTGATCACGTGCGCGTAGCTGGCGCCGATGGGGTTGGCCCGGCCCGCCGGCGCCCAGTGCAGTTGCTCCGGAGTCACGTCGGCCATGGTGCCTTCCATGGATTGGTGCGCGCTGGTCATCTGCTCCCGCAAGAGCGTAATCGCGTCCATGCCTGACCTCCTTATGCTGGTATAGCTGTCTGCTGCCGCAGTCCCGTTGCCCCCGGCGCCCCGCGGGAGCATCGCGCGGATCGGCGCCGGGGCAGCCGGGTCGCGGCCTACGGGGTGAGCGTATTATGGACCGGCCAGGGCGACACCTGCGGGGCGCCGATGCCGTGGCGTTGCAACGCCGGCGCGAGGCGCGTGTTCAGGAAAGTCTCGAACCGCTCCGGCGACTCCCAGACGTCCACGATGCGCCAGCCGCCCTCGATGGGGCCGGCGGCGTGATAGAGTTGCCCGTCCATTACCTTGCCGTGCAGCCCCAGGTCCTCGACGACCGCATCGTACTTGTCCTGGGTCACGCCCGACCATTCCAACAGAAACGCGAGTGCCATCGTTTTCTCCTTTCGCGACCGGGTAGGTCCCGGTCCGTGTGTGGTGCGGGCCTGGCCCGCGGTGCTGGTGTAAAGTATCACTTGGTGCAAGTGTAGTCGATTGGCGCGGGTAAGAAATGGGGGAAACCACGTACATTTTGCCGTGGGTAGCACGTAGATTTTGCGTGCGCGGCGGGGTGCGGCAGCATTGTGGGCCGGCGATCAGGCTAATCAGTCAGCCCTTTTTCGACCGCCCAGGCCGCGATCTGCGCACGCGATTGGAAGTCCAGCTTGGTGAGGATATTCTCGACGTGCTTCTCCACCGTCCGCTCGCTGAGGATCAGCGTGGCGGCGATGGTGCGATTGGACTGGCCGCGGGCAATACAGGCGGCGATGGCCCGTTCCCGGTCGGTTAAGCCGCCGAAAGCCTGTTTCGCCACCCGGCGCGGTGTGGGCGTGTGGCGCGACGGCAGCAGCGCGCCGCCGCGCTGTTCGAACTCTGCGCGTTCGGTCGCGTCCGGCAGCCCGGCGGCAAGCGTCCCGGCCATCTGCCAGGCTTCTCCGAACATCGTAGCGGCTTCGGTGCGCCGGTGCTGGGCGCGGTAGAGATAGCCGAGGTTGGCAGTGAGGCGCCACGCCAGCGGCGCCAGTCCCAGGATCTGGGCCACCCGCCGGGCGGCCAGCCACGCGGCGGCGGCGGCGTCCGGCTGCCGGCGCGCGGCCAGGGCGGCGCCGCGCAGGTGCCAGAGGTGCGGGGCGGCGCCCTCGCCCCAGTAGTCGATATGCGCCGTGGTGGCGATCAACTGCTCCCCCAGGTCCAGGGCCGCCGCCGCGTCGCCCTCGGCCAGGGCCAGGTGGGCGAGGGCATACTGGCGGTAGCGCCGGCCCAGGTGCCGGGCCGCGGGGTCGCCCGCGGGCGGCATGGCGAGCAAGGCGCGGGCGGCGGCGTGATCCTGCTGGGCGAGATGCGCCAGCGCGAGCCAGTTACTGCTGAACTGCACCATCATTTCCGAGTTGATCTCGCGGGCCAGGCGCAGCGCCTGGGCAAAGTGCTGTTGAGCGACGGCAAAAGCCAGCATGTCGTAAGCCGTGCCGCCCAACGCCAGGTGCGCCGAAATCATCCACTGGCGGTGGCCGATTTCGGCGGCGAACGCCAGGCCGGCTTCGCCGTCGCGGAGGGCCGCGCCAAACAGGCCGCGCGGCCCCTGGATGTGGGCCAGGTAGGCCAGGGCTTCGGCTTCGCCCGCCCGCCAGTGGATGGTGCGCGCCAGGCGAAGCGCTTCCCCGGCTTCGGCCAGGCAGGCGGCGGCCTCGACATAGGGCCAAACCTGGGTTAGCGACAGGTAGTTGGCGCCGCGCCCGGCCAGGGTCATCAGGCTGGCGGCCAGGCCCTGGCGGTCGTCTAACCGGCGAAAGATGCCCACCGACTGCTCGTAATAGGCTACCCCGGCGGGAACGTCGCCGCTTAAATAGCTGCTCACGCCCAGCAAATCGAGCGCCGCCGCTTCGTTCTGCCGGTCCCCCAGCGCCTGGAAGAGGGCGCGCGCTTCCTCGTGGTAGTGCCGCCCCGCCGCCGGATCGCTGTGCCCGTACCAGTTGCCGACCCGGTTCAGGGTGTGGGCGAGGATCGCCGGGTCGGCCAGGGCACGAGCCAGGACCAGCGCCTCCTGGAAATAGCCGCCTGCCTGCCCATAGTCGCGCCCTGTCCAGAGCCAGCCCAGGTCCAGCAGGCTTTGCCACTCTGCGCGCTGGTCATGCGTGGCGCGCGCCCGCGCCAGCGCGGCGGTGTAGTCCGCCTGGGCCGCCGCGAAGTTGCCCACCTGCTCAAACGCCTGGCCGCGTCCGCGATAGAGATCGGCGGTTGCGGGCGCGGCCAGGTGCTCCTGGGCGGCCAGGGCGCGCGTGAAGTGCTCGACGGCGGCGGCGGGCGCATGCAGCGCCTGCGCTTGCTCTCCCGCCTCGATGGCGTACCGCGCGGCTTTGTCCCATCGGGCGGCGGCGTAATAATGATAGCTGAGGTCGGCCAGGCGCGCGGCGGGCGCCGCGGCGGCGAGTTGTTCCAGGCGTTCCGCCACTTGGCCGTGCAGCGTCCGCCGCTCGCGGGCCAGGAGATTGGCGTAGACGGCTTGCTGGGTCAGCGCGTGCCGGAACGCAAACACGTCTTCCGATTCTTCGACGACCAGTTGCGCGGCGATCAGCTCTTTGAGCACGCCTAACACAGCGGATTCGTCATGCCCGGTCAGCCGCTGCAACAGCGTGAAATCGACCCGGCGCCCGGCCACGGCGGACAGGACCAGGAGTTGCTGCGCGGCGGGACTTAGCCGCTCGGTGCGCTGCTGGACCGTGACTTGTATGGTGCGCGGGATCTGCAAGGCTTGCGGGAGCTTGCCATCTCCCACACCGGCCGCAAAGATCGCGTCTCCCGCCGGCAGCGATTTGAGCACTTCCTCGACGAAAAAGGGATTACCTTCGGTCAGGGCATAGAGCGTGGCGAGGAAATCGCCCGATACGGGGCGCGCTACGCCGAAGATGGCCCGGACCATGGCGTCCACTTCGGCAGGGCTAAACGGCGCGAGCACCAGTTCCGTCGCGGCGCGGGCGCGATCCAGGGCGGCCAGCAAGCGCGCGAGGGCCGGTTGCGCCTCGCCGGGGCGGTAGGTGCCCAGCAGGAGGATCGGGTGGTGGGCGATCTGGTGGATCAGGTGCAATAGCCATTCGAGACTGGTATCATCGCTCCAGTGCAGATCTTCCAGCACGACCAGCACCGGTCGCGTGCTCGTCTGATCCAGCAAGAATTGGTTGAGCGTCTGGAAGATGCGATACTGCTCCTGCTCCGGCTCTGGCGGCGGACCGGGGGGCCGGGCGGGGAGCAGGCTCTGGAGTTCGGGTAGCAGCCCGCCCAGGGCGGCGACCGGCGCTAGGGCCGTCGCGCGGGCCTCCGGCGGGACCGTGCGGATGAAGGTGCGTAGCAGGTCGAGCACCGGCGCGTAGGGCACACCCCGATCCGGCTCAAAGCAACGCCCGATCAAAACGAGCGGCGCGGAGCGCTCGGCAGGCGCAAGCCCGGCCAGAAACCGCGTTTGCGCCTCGGCCACCAGCCGGGTTTTGCCCATCCCCGCCTCACCCGCCAGCAGCACGATCTGCCCGTGCCCGCTCTGCGCTTGCGCGATCACCTGGATCAGGCCGGCGACCTGGGATGCGCGCCCGACCAGGATGGGGCAGGCCAGCGGTTTGTCGAACGAGGTGTCCATGCGCGCCGCCTCTGTTCTGGGAAACGCCTTCTCTGAGGCCGCAGGTGGGTGTGTTGGTATGACAGGAGCCGGTTTGAAACCGGCCCCTATAATAATAATTCAGGCGGCTACCGCGCGCCGATGTGTCCAGTATACAAGAGGCGGCAACCAGTCGCATCACCCGGCGGTCCCGGCCCGTGTGGCGAGGTACTCCTTCACGCGCTCGACTTCGATCTGCCAGACATTGTCGGACTGGTAGGGCCGGAAGCCGAGGTCGGTGTTGATCTTCAGCATGGCGGCGTTGGAGTCGGCGTTGCCGGTGCGCACGTAGCGGACCTGCGGACGCTCGCGCAGAACTTTGTCGAGCATGGCCGCCTTGAGCCGGCGGCCCAGCGCGTGGCCCCG
>JAICKM010000367.1 GCA_025927935.1 Chloroflexia bacterium
GCACTCACCCAGTGCCCCCAATAGGTGCGTGAAGCGCAGGCCGTGAGCCACTTGCGGGCGTTGGACTCCTTGCTGTCCAGGGCCGCCGCGTCGCGGCGGGGCAGGAGCAGGGCGTCGCCGAGGTCGTACCAGGCCTGGCGGCGGGCGGCCTGCTGCTTCTGGCGGTGGGCGATGCCCAGATCCTGGTCGGTCAGGTGGGTACGGCAGCCCAGCCGGCCAATCGAGAGGGTGACGAGCACCCCGTTGAGCATTTTGGCGAGCCAGGCGGGTTCGAGCGCGGTGAGGTTGGGTTCGCCCAGGATCTCGGTCAGGTTGGCGCGCAGGCGGGCCAACTCCGCGGGGGCCGGGAGGGTGGCGGGGCCGGGGGCATGGCCCGGCCCCGGGGCCGGGCGCGGCATGGGGAGTTCTCCTTTCACTGGGAGCCGGGAGGTGGGTCATCCACGCCCACCTCGTGCCCATCGCCTCCGCCCCGCCGCGCGGCGGGGCGGACTACGCCTCGGGGAGATCCGGGTCCCGGTCGCCGGACGGGCCGCTGGTTTTCCTCGGCAGCGGTGTCGCTCCGCGACCCATGGGCGGTTCGGCCCCGCCACCGCACCGCTGGCCCGCTTGACAGCCCGCGCCGGCGCCCCCTACAATAATCCCACGGCCCCTGCCCGCCGCTCAGCCGCTGCGTGGCCCTGGCCCGCCGGCCCAGCCCGCGGCGGCCCCGCCCCTAGTCGCGTGGGAGAAGGCAACCGATGCCCAACTATCCGGCCCGCCGAGATACCTCGGCCTCCGGGGACCCGCCCGCGCTCCCGAGTGACCACGAGCTGCTGGTCACGAAACTCGCCCGCCCGGCAGTCGCCGCCAACCTGGTGCCGCGCCCGCGCCTGACCGAGCAACTCCAACGGGGCCGTCACCACCCGCTCACCCTCCTCGCCGCCCCCGCCGGCTTCGGCAAGACCACCCTGCTCGCCACCTGGCTGGAGCACGCGCTGCTCCCCGCGGCCTGGGTCTCGCTGGAGCCGGCCGACGACGACCTCGCCCGCTTCTGGTCGTATCTGTTCACCGCCGTCGCGCGGGTCCAGCCGGGCTGTGGGGCCGCCGCCCTGCCGCTCCTGCATAGCTCGACGCTCGCACCCCCGCCGCCCATTGAAACTGCCCTGACCGCCTGGATCAACGCGCTGGCCGCCCTGCCCCACGAGGTGGCTCTGGTGCTCGACGACTACCATCTGATCGCCACCCCGGCGATCCATCGCTCGGTCGCCTATCTCCTCGAGCATCTGCCGCCTGCGCTGCACCTGATCATCGCCACCCGCGCCGATCCCCCGCTCCCCCTGGCGCGCTTGCGCGCGCGCGGGCACCTCACCGAGATCCGCGCGGCGGATCTGCGCTTCACCGCCGCGGAAGCAGCGGCCTTTCTGACTCGGGCGCCGGGCCTCGCGCTGGCGGCGGCGGACATTGCGGCCCTGGCGGCGCGCACCGAAGGCTGGATCGCCGGGCTGCACCTGGCCGCTCTCGCGCTGCAAGGGCACCCAGACGGCGCCGGCTTTGTCATGGCGTTTGCCGGCAGCCACCGCTACATCATTGATTACCTGGTGGAAGAGGTGCTGGCTCGCCAGCCCGCGCCGGTGCAGACCTTTCTGCTCCAGACGGCCATCCTGGAACGGCTGCACGGCGCCCTCTGCACGGCCATCGTCGGCGGGCCGGGCGACGAGGCCGGCGGCCAGGCGATGCTGGAGCACCTGGAGCAGGCCAACCTCTTCCTCGTGCCGTTGGACGACGAGCGGCGCTGGTATCGCTACCATCAGCTGTTCGCCGAGGCGTTGCGCCACCGGTTGCAGCGCGACCATCCGGCACTTGTCCCGGAACTGCATCAGCGCGCGAGCGCGTGGTATGAGCGGCAGGGCCTGCTGCGGGAAGCCGTGCAGCATGCGCTGGCCGCCGCCGATTTCGCGCAGGCGGCCCGCCTGGTCGAGCAGACGTTCACCGCGCTGGTCCGGCGGGGCGAGATCGCCACCCTCCACCGCTGGGTCGCCGCGCTGCCGGAGGAGCGGGTGCGCACCAACGTCGAACTGGCCGTGTTGCAGGGCTGGCTCCTGTTCGCCCGCGGCCAGCACGAGGCGGCGGAACGGCATCTCCAGGCCATCGAGCGCACCTTGCCGGCGGAAACGGCGGGCCAGGCCGCCATCAAGGGCCGCGTCGCCGCCATCCGTGCGTCGATCGCCATCACGCAGCGCGACCTGCCGCGCACCATCGCGCTCGCGCGGCTGGCGCTGGAGTCTCTGCCGCCGGAGAGCCTGGCCCGCGCGTATGCCGCCTGGTATCTGGGCAAGGCGCACTGGTTGAGCGGCGCCCTGGCGGCCGCGCGGCGCGCGTTGCCCGAGGCCGTGCGCGTCAGCTGGGAAGTCAACCACCCCTACGCCGTCTTTCTCGTGATCCATGATCTGGGGCAACTGCAAGTCCAACAAGGCCAGCTGCATCAAGCCGAGCAGACCTATCGCCAGGCCTTAGAGCAGGCCCTGGAGCAGGGAGGCCCGCAACCGGCGCTGGGTCCGGCCTACGTAGGCCGGGGCAACCTGGCGCGCGAGTGGAACCAACTGGACGCGGCGACCACTCTGCTCCAGGAAGGGCTGGCGCTCTGTGAACAGACGGGGAATACGCAGGCGATCTTGCAAGCGTACATCGGCCTGGCCTTCATCCAGCAGGCACAGGGCGATGCGGATGGGGCCCGCGCGCGGCTACGCCAGGCGCGCCAGATCCAGGCGCGCCAGCCCCACCCCCCGCCCGGTGGTCCCCAGGTGGAAGCGGCGCAAGCCTGGTTAGCTCTTCGGCAAGGGGATGTGGCGGCGGCCGCGGAGTGGGCAAGGAGCAGCGGGCTCAGCCTCGACCAGAAACTCACCCATCTGCGGGAGCGTGAGTATCTGACGGTGGTGCGCGTGCTCCTCGCGCAGGGGCGGCCCGCCGAGGCCGCGCGGTGGCTGGCCACGCTGCGGCCCTTGGCCGAGGCGCAGGGCCGGGCGGGCAGCGTGATCGAGCTGCTGATGCTGCAAGCCGAAGCCTTGCACGCTTCCGGCGATACGAGTCAGGCTATCGAGCGGCTCGCGCACGCACTCGCTCTGGCCGAACCGGAGGGCTATGTCCGCCTCTTTGTGGACGAAGGCGCAGCGATAGCGCATTTGCTGGGGCAGCTGCGCCGCCGGCGGCCGGCGGCTCCCTCCGGTGCCACGGGCTATCGCGAACACCTTCTGGCCCTGCTGGGCGGTCCAGCAGACGAGGTCGGGCCGCCCGCCGCGGTAGCCGTGCCCACGGCGGCCCCGCCTGCGCTCGTCGAGCCGTTGAGCGAGCGTGAGCTGGCGGTGCTGCGGCTGATCATCGCGGGCTGCTCCAACCGCGAGATCGCCGAGCGGCTCGTGATCGCGGTGAGCACGGTGAAGTGGTACGTCAACGCGATCTATGGCAAGCTCCAGGTCGAGAGCCGCACGAAGGCCATCGCGCGCGCCCGGGAACTGGACATCGGGTAGGGGTCCCTCCCGGTTTCTGACCTCCAGAACAACCCACCCCTTTCCCCACCCTTGGATGGGTGCTTTCCGACGCGCGCGCGGGCTACACTGCACGTAGAGTTACGTGGCGGCCGTTGTCGTGAAAGCGAGAGAGGAGCACCCCCCATGTCCACGCGCCCCGGCCCCCCACCGCCCAGCGCGGATCGCTTATCCTATCTCTGGCTAGCCGTGGCGGCGGCCTTGCTGCTGTTCGCCGGAGGCCGCTGGGTCATCCCGCTGGCCGCCTGGCTCGCGCCCGTGTTTCTGCTGCGTTTCGTGCGCACGCAGCCCCTGCTGCGGGGCCTGCTGCTGGCCTGGCTCGTCCGGTGGGCGGCCAACGCCCTGACCACCCAGGGCACCATTCTGTATCCCGGCCTCGTCCCCTATCTCCTGCTCTTGGGCACCACCCTGGTGGCGACCTTGGCCTTCCTGGCCGCCCGCCTCCTCGCGCCGCGGCTCCCCGGCTTTGTCGGCACGCTGGTCTTTCCCGTGGCCTGCACCACCCTCGAATACCTCAGTTCGTTCGGCCCCTACGGCAGCTTTTATTCCAGCGCGTACTCGCAGTATGGCGACCTGCCGCTCCTGCAAGTGGTGGCGGTGACGGGCATTTGGGGCCTCACCTTTTTGCTCACCTGGTTCGCTGCGGTGGTCAACTGGGCCTGGGAGCGCGGGTGGGCCGGGCCCCAGGTGCGTGGTGGCCTGCTGCTCTATGCCGGCGTCCTCGGCGCGGTGCTGGTGGGCGGTAGCGCGCGCCTGGTGTTCTTCCCCCCCACCGCCGCCCTGGTGCGCGTCGCCGGGCTCAGTGCTTCGCGAACCGCGATTGCGGCGCTCAATCAGCAACTGCCGCCGGCCACGGTGGATTTGCTGTTGGCGGGCCAGGCCACCCCGGCGGATCGCGCCCGCGCCCGCGCCGCGTACGCCGCACTGGACAATGCGCTCCTGGCCGACAGCCGGCGGGAAGCGCGCGCCGGGGCCAAAATCGTCCTCTGGCCCGAACCGTCGGGCATGGGTGCCAACGTCTTGCAAGAAGACGAGCCGGCCCTGATCCAGCAGGCCGGCGCCCTGGCCCATCAGGAAGGCATCTACCTGGAACTGGGGCTGGGCGTGTTCCTGCTCCCCGGTGGCCCGGCGCCCTTTGCGAAGGACGAAGCCGTCCTGCTGGATCCGGCGGGCCACGTGGTCTGGACGTACGAAAAGACGCACCCGGCTCCTGGGGAAGACGGTCTCTTCGTCCCGGGCGACGGCCGGGTGCCCCTCGTTGCTAGCCCGTATGGCCGGCTGGCCGGGGTGATTTGTTTCGATCAGGACTTTCCGGCCCTGATCCGCCAGGCCGGGCAAGGGGGCGCCGACCTGCTGTTCGGGCCGTCCGACGATTGGCAGGCGATCGATCCGTTCCATGCCCAGCACGCCACGTTCCGGGCGATTGAGAACGGCTTCTCCCTGGTGCGCCAGGCGAGCCGGGGGCTGGCGCTGGCGACCGATTACGAAGGGCGGGTTCTGGCCGCCGCCGACTACTACACCACCGACCAGCAGGTGCTGGTCGCCTACGTGCCGACGCACGGCGTGCCGACCATCTACGCCGCGATCGGGGACCTGTTCGCCTGGCTCTGCGTGGGCGGGCTGCTGGCGCTCACCGGCTGGGCGATCCGGCCAAGTCGCCGGCGCCGCAGCGCGGCGCCGGCAGCCACCCCCCTGCCGGAACCACACCCGGTGGCCTAAACGACACCAGGGAGCAGACGCCCAGGGGAGCATAGGGATGGAAAGCGAGCAAGTCCGTCACGAGGTCTACCGGATCGTCGTCCAGGGCCAGCTGGACCGGGAGTGGTCGGAGTGGTTGGAGGGCTTGACGATCACGCGGGTGAGCAGCGGGGAAACCATCCTGAGCGGCCCACTGGCGGATCAAGCGGCTTTGCACGGCGTGCTGATCAAAATACGCGATCTCGGGCTCCCCTTGCTGGCGCTGGAGCGCCTCGCCCCGGTAAGGGCGCAGGAGTCCAACCGCGACATCCCCACCGAGGAAGAGGAAGGCGCCGGCTGAGAGGCCCGGCCGCCGCGCTCAGCGCGCCCGCCCGGCGTGATGGTCGCGCAGCCGCCGCGCACGACGCGGACACGGCGGCGCGGGGCTAGGTGCGGGTGGTCACGCACGGGCAGCGGCCCAGAATGATCGGCGGGGACCAGGGGGCCGAGTTCGCCAAATGGGGCGCCCGCGCGGGGGTGCAAGAGGCCGGCGCCCTGTAAGCCCAGGTCAGGCGGCCCCGGTGCAGCCTAATGAATTTTGACGATGAAAGTCGGTAAAGCTGGATGGCTTCGGCGCCTGTCGGATTACCGGTTTTCACTGTCAAAATTCATTAGGCGCGGCTGGCGGGTGTCTATGCCGGCGCGGGCGTCCTGGTAGCGCTGCTCGGTGACGAGAATCGGGTAGCCGAGGGCCATTGCTGGCCCTCAGCCCCCTAAGAACCGGACATAACTGTCACCAGTTATCCGGCTCAAGCCTTGAGTACCTGTGAGCCACGTCGTTGATGGTGCTGCTGATGACACCAGGAGTGAACCACCTGCTTGTTGCTCAGGTCGTCGGTTCCTCCCAGTGCCTTTGGGATGACATGGTGGATATGCGCTTCGGCTGTTGTCTCCAACAGCAGTCCGCACATGGCACATTTGGCTTCCTGTCTTTTCAGCAGTTCCAGTTTCTGTTTTGAGGCGGTCTGCTCGCTTATCGCACGCCTGGTTCGTGCTTGCCAGTAGGCGCGCAGTTTGGGGTCAAACGGACTGTTGCGTCCGCTGACCTTGACAAAGCGTCTGATTGGCGTGGCAGTGATTCTGACCAGTTCGGCGTCCTTGCTGTAGAAGGTCCAGTAGCCGTCTGCCCGGAAGTAACGCTGCTTTATCCACCACTTCGGCGAATTAGCTCTGGCGCTGCCGGTCGGTTTGGAACGCGATGCGGGCGGCAAAGTACACAAAAGCGCCAACCGCGAGGTGCAAGAGCGCATCGAACTGGTCTTCAACTCCTTTCTGCGGCTCAAATCTGCTTCGCAGGTGTTGCGTTTGCTCAACGCGCAGGCACTCTTTCTGCCTCGTCGTGACCGCTTCGCCGATGTCATCTGGCGCGCTGCCACTATTGCCGCCGTGCTGGCGATCCTCAAAAACCCGGCTTATGGCGGCCGGTTTGTCTACGGGCGCACCCGCACTACCCATCCCCGCGGACCGGGTGGCCCACAGCGGCAAACGCGCTTGCCCCAGGAGCAATGGCGTATCCAGGTGCCCGACGTCTATCCCGCCTATGTCAGTTGGGACCGCTTCGTCGAGGTCCAGCAAATCCTGACCGACAACTACGCCGCCTATGACGCCAACAAAACGCGGGGTATACCACGACCAGGTGCGGCCCTGCTGCAGGGCATTGTCTGTTGCGGCGAATGCGGCCACAAGCTCTTAATTCAGTACCGAGGAGGCACCCGCTACTTGTGCAACCATCTGCGCCAGCA
>JAICKM010001091.1 GCA_025927935.1 Chloroflexia bacterium
ATCGAAGACGCCCTGCAAGCCGACGAGACCTTCGACATGCTGATGGGCAGCGAAGTCGCTCCGCGCCGCAAGTTCATCCAGACCCACGCCAAGAACGCGAACCTGGACGTGTAAGGGGAAGTTGTAGCAACTCAAAGCTAATACGCAACGCGTCGCATCTGTTGCACATATTCTTCCGGCTCTTTGAGATCGAGCGTGGGTGAGTCCTAAGCCCTCAAGTAATCCCGTTGTGGCTTGCGTGAATACGACTCAACCACACTCGATCTCAAAGAGCCAATATTCAGTTGAGCACTCAGTATTTAGCTCACCAGTTGCCGGGCGATGATGGCGGCCAGTTCCTGGCTAGCGGAGTCCGGGGCCGGGTGGAGGGCCACCGCTGTGGCCGAGGCTGCGCCCAGGCCGAGTTGCACGGCGCGCGCGATCTGCGCGAGGCCGAACACCGCACCCTGGCTTACCTCCTCCGTCGTGCCCAGATGGCGCAGCATGGCGACGCCCGCCGCGTCGATGGCGATGCGGTCGCGCCCGGCCAGCAGCACCCCCGCCTGCGCCGTTTTGCCCTGCTCCGGTCCGCCGTTCACGAAGGCGATGATGCCGTCGAGTAGGATCAGCGCCGGTTTGTAGGCGGCGTTGATCTCCGCGATCATGCGCCGCTGGTCCGGCGAGCTATGGAGTTCGCTCATATAGTTGTAGCCGTCCGCCGGGTCGTACTTCGCCACCATGCCGACCGAGTTCTTGAGCGACATGGTGAAGTGGCCGCCGAAGCGGTGCGTCTTGAGGCAGCAGGTCTGCACGACCACGTCGGCCTCCTGCACCACGCGCGGGAAGAGGAAGCCGCGCCGCCAATGCGCGCCCTTAAGCTTGACCCACTCGCTCGCCTTCAGTTCGTCTAGCACCACCACTTTAACGTCCAGCTTACGCGCCAGGGCCAGCACGCCCCGCTGGCTCAGCACCTGGCGCGTGTCGCCCATGCCGCTGCGCTCGATCAGCGTGATCCCGGCGGCGCCCCAGGCTTGCAACTGCTGCACCAGAGCTTTCAGCGTGTCCATGCTGGTGGAGCCGGGCGGCGGGTCGGCGCTATTGAAGTTGGCCTTGAGCACTACCTGCTTGCCGCGCAGCCAGCCGGGGGCAAAGCCGAGCATCCCCAGGACCGCCGGGACACCGGACACCCGGTCGGTGGTGCGCAGGAGCGCGACCCCTGATGCCTCCAGGGGGCGGCTCGCCACCGGCGGTGGGGTTGCCTCTTTAGTGGCAGGCGTGGGCGGGGCCTTGGTGGCGATCGGCTCCGCCGGGCTGGGGCTGGGCGTGGGCTGGGTTATATCGGGATAGCCGCCGGTCGCCGCGGCTTGCGCCTGCGCGGGTTCCGGCGTGGTGGTGGCCGTGGACTCGACCGGGGCCGGACTCGGCACGGTCGTGGCGGTGGCCGCCTGGGTTATAGCGGGCGGTGGCGGTGTGGCGGTGCTGGGCGCGGCGGCGGCGCTTGTGGCCGTGGGCGGCGCAGATGGGGCCGTGGGCGCGGGTTCATCGCCGCAGGCGGCCAGCACCGGGACGGCCAGCGCCGCCGCGCCCAACACCGCCATGCGGCGAAGAAACTCGCGCCGCCCGAACATGGCGTCA
>JAICKM010000579.1 GCA_025927935.1 Chloroflexia bacterium
CGCGCTGCGCTGCCCGTCGACCCGGCGCTGGCCGTGACTCCCGATCTGCACCTGGATGATCTGCATGTGACCGAAGGGCTGCCCCCGGCGGTGATCAGCGATACCATCCCGCGGCTGGAAGCCGATCTGCAAGGCGCCACGCAGGTGGCGGACGCCTCACCGGCGGCGCAGGCCCTCTACTGGGGCCACGCCTTGCTGAGCCTGGAAGCCTGGCCGCAGGCGGCCACGCTGCTGCGCCAGGCTGTGGCCGCCGATCCGGCGCCGGCCGATGCCTATGCCTACCTGGGGCTGGCCCAGGAGCGCCAGGGTGATCCTAAGGCTGCCGAAGCCGCCTATCGGGAGGCGTTGCGCCGGGCGCCGGATCGCGATCTGGCCCGCCACTTACTGGCCCGGCTGCTGATCGCGCAGCACCGCTGGGCGGAGGCGGCGCCCCTCCTCGACGCGCTGCTGGCCCGCGATCCGGGCAACGTAGTGGCCCATCTCGACCGGGCGGCCTGGGCGCAGGGCCAGGGCCTCGACGACGTGGCCGAGGCGGAGTACAAGGCAGCCGATCAGCAGCAGATCACCCACGCCGCTCTCGGCACGGCGGCGCCCGATGAGCAGGCGCTTGATACATCGTTATTGCTGGCTCAGTTCTACTTTGTGGCTGGGCCGGTGCATCACGATTGCGCGCTGGCCCGCGACGCCGCGCAACGCGCCGTGAATGGCCGGCCCAGCGCGGCAGCCCTGGATGCGCTGGGCTGGGCGCAACACCTCTGCGGTGACGACTCAACGGCCCAGGCTACGCTGGCCCGCGCCGTCGCCACCGACCCGCAACTCCCCTCCGCCCAGTACCACTACGGTCTCGTGCTCAAAGGATTCGGCGATCCCGCCGCTCGCGCCGCCCTCGAAGCCGCCCAGGATCTCGACCCCGGCGGCCTCTGGGCGCGTCGCGCCCTCTCGACCCTCGCAAGTCCGTAGCAGCCGTGTGCTACGCACCGCTGCGCGATCAGCCGTCAGCCGTCAGGTGACGAGTGGTCGGTGGTCAGCGATCACGACAGAAGGTGTGGGAGCGGATCGCGCTTCCACAAACGAGACGAGACTCTTCGCTGCGCTCAGAGTGACAAAACTGCCTTCTATAAGAAGCTTTATTCCTACCACTCAGCGCTCGGTATTCATCTAGAACCGTTCGTCAAACTCACTACTGACCACTAACCCCTCACCGTACTCATCACTGATCACTCGTCCTCACTCAGCACTCAGCACTCAGCACTCGTCAAGGCAGGGGCGACCAGACCTGGTTGGCGTTGGTGGCGAGAATGCTGGGGGCACTCCCGTCGAAGGGCACGGCGACCAGGCGCGCGTCGGGGGTGATGTAGGTGAGCAGGGTGCCGCTGGGGGCGAGGGTAATGCTGGGGTCGCCGAGACCGCTGTGGCGATACGTCGCGTTGAACAGCAGGATCGGCGCCCGGCTGGGCGCGTTCGGCGCCAGCGGGATGCTGTAGAGCGCGTATTCATCGCGCCCGCCGCCGCGCACCGGGCGGGTGACGAGGTAGAGCAGATAATCGTCGCGCAGCGTGACCTGGCCCAGGACCAGGCTGCCGGCGGGAGCGCGCACAGGGACACTCTGCCGGGCCGAGGGAGCTGTCTGGCCGAGCGGTTGGGTCAGCAAGCGCACGCCGCCGTCGCGGGCTTCCTCGACTAGCAGGTAGCGGCCGCCCGGCGAAAAGTACGGCCCGGCCAGGTTCGGCGCGGGCGCGGCGTCCGGCCAGAAGGTGGTCTGGATACCGGTGGGCGCATCGTAGATGGTGATGGTGCGCCCGGTGCGGTCGGTATGGTTAGCGACGACGGTCGCCGGCAAATCGGGGACGAAATGGGCGCGAATGGCGCCGCCCTGCGGCGCCTCGTCGGGCACCACCAGGTGTTCGAGCATCCGCTCGCGGGGCAGGCGCGTGCCGCCTGGCGCCTGCGGCCAGGGTTGGCTCGTGGACTTGAGCCAGGTCAGCATCAGCAACGTGGTGGTCGCGCCGGGGCGATCATGCTCCCACCAGATGCCAATCGAGTCGGCATCTTCGCCGCCATGGCCGTAAATCGTCATGGAGCCGGGTTCTTCGCGCTGATAGAGCATCCAGTTCTCGTCCGGGCTTAGCTCGGCGCTGAGAATGCGACCGGGGCTGGTCAAGACGGTGCGCGGGTTGCGGCCATCAGGGGCCGTCTGGACGATGGCATTGCCGGGCTGTCCCTCGACGATGGCCGGCGCGGCGAACAATAAGGTGTTGCGGGTGCTGTCGGCGTTCAGCAGCCGGCTCCCGGCCGGGCCGGGCACCGGGATGGCCCGGCCGGTGCGCAGGTCATAATAGCTGAGCGTCGGGTCGGCCAAGCTGAACCACCAGAAGCCGCCGGAACAGAAGGTGCCCCAACCGTCGGATGGGAGACTGTCGGGCAGACGCCGTTGCTCACGTATCTCGCCCTCCGCGGGCACTAGTTCAGCGAGAGAGAGCAGCCGCTGCCGTGCCGCGCCCGGCCCATCGTAGACGACGTACCGCCCGTCGGGTGAGAAGGCTAGCACCTGGCTGAAGGCGTCGCTGTCGGGCAAGCCAACAGCCGGCCGGTCGCGTGGCCCCTGGAGATAAAGTCCGGCGGCGACGCCGCTTTGCGTCCGGAAGACGAGGCCGGCGGCGTCCCGGTTGCCGGCTTCGTGTTGGGCCTGGGCGAGGCGGGTTTTGAGATCGGCGTAGGCGGGCTGGATGCGCGCGGCGCCCTCGAACGCGCTGCGCGCGGTGGCCCAATCGCCCTTCTGCGCGGCGGCGGCGCCGGTTGCATAGAGGTGGTCGCGCTCGGCGACCTGCTTGGCGGCGGTGCGTTGCTGCTTGGCGGCATCGCGGTAGCCTGCCGCGCGAGCGAAATCCAGCGCGGCGGCGTCCCAGTTGCGGGCGACGACGGCGGCGCGCCCGGCGCGATAGCTGTCGATGTGGCTCTGCTGCGCCCAGGCGTCGCCGCCCGCGGCCACGAGCAAAATCAGGGCGCAGAGGATGCCGATCCAGCCCTCGGCGCGGCGCGGCAGGCGTAGCCGGATCCGCCGCCCGCCCTGATAAGCAGCCGGACCGGGCCGGCGGTCCGATCTCTCGCTTTCCGCCCGCGACTCCGCCGGCGCATCGCCGGTCGGGCGCGGGGCGTCCAGCGTCTCCCCACATCCCAGGCAGAAAGTCGCGTACTGCTGGTTTACCGTGCGGCAGTAAGGGCATTGCATAGCAGTCCGCCAGTAGGGATGACCCGTCCTAGACGGGATCACCCATCCTTATCGTTCCTCCGACCTATGTGGCGCCGGGGCGGGCATTCACGGGTCCAGGAACATGCTGTTGGTATGATCCGTAAGCAAGGGGTACGCCATGACCTGGCCGGTCCAGACCGCGGTGGCGCCCGCGACCACCAACTGGGGATCGCTGCCGTCCGGGCGCACCGCGTAGAGGCCCGCCCGGTCGCCGAAGGTGGCGATCGCCAGCAGGCGCCGGCCATCGCTGGTGAAGATGGGAACGGTCGCCTGGCTCGCGCCGGACGGGCCGAGCGCAAACGGCAGCGGGGCCGGCCCGGCGTGCTGGTCCAGGGGCGCCAGCCGGACCTGGCGGGCGCCGTTGGCGGCCTTGGGGTCGCGTAGCGTGATCAGGGCCGCGTGGCCGTCCGGGGAAAAGCCAATCCAGCGGCCCGACTGCGTGCTCGGCGCAATCACTGTCCGCCCGCCGTCGAGACTCAGCAACGTGAGATCCGTGCGGCGGCCATTGGCAACCGTCAGGCTGACCGCTAATTGGCTGCTGTTGGGCACAGCCAGCACAGCGAGGAGATCGGGATCTTGCCGGCCCACGGCGGCGCCTTCGGCCAGTTTGCGTATTTCCCCGCTCTCCTGCCGGGCGCTGAGCGTCCAGTGTTCGCCCTCGCCGCGTAGCATCACGACGGTGGACGTGTTTGGAATAAAGTCCATGCGTAGCCAACCGACGGGTTGGTCGTCTACCAATCCGCGCACGTGGTCCAGTTCCGTGCGCACCGGCGCATCGCCGGCGTCCAGGTCCAGCAAGACCAGGGTGGTCGTGACGATGCGCCGGCCCGCGGAATCCTTCACCGGCAGCGAATTCACGGTATAGAGCAGGTAGCGCCCATCCCCGCTGAACCGGGCGTCGCGGATCTCGCCTGGCTCCTCCACCAGCGGGATGCGCTGGCGACCCAGGGGATCGCTGAGTAGCAGCCGGCTGCCGATATCCGCGTCGCCGGCGAAGGTGCGGCTCAGCAACAGCGTGGCATGGCCGGGATCGACGGCAGCAGGCATCTCGCTCAACGGCAGGCCGGTGTGGGTGCGCAGATCATAGTAAAATGCCTGGTTGTCGTAACCCCACCAGAACCCCTGGCTGTCGTCGCGGAAGCGCACGCGCAAGGCCCCTTGTAGATCGCGGTAGCGCTGCGCCAGCGACGTGACACTCACCCGCTGCAAGTCGAGCAGGAAGGGGCCTTGCGAATCGTCACCCGCCTCGGCGGCGGGGCCATGGCTGTAGACTGCCCAGTGATTGTCGGGCGAGACGGCGAGCAGTTCGGAGGTAGGGGTGCTGAAAGGCAGGCGGCGGGGGGCGGTACCGTCGGCGTTGGCCCACCAGAGGGACACTTCGCCGTTGTCGGCGGCCATGCGGTAGAAGACGGGGCC
>JAICKM010001087.1 GCA_025927935.1 Chloroflexia bacterium
CAGGCTTAGCTCATACGAGATCATCTGCGCCGACGACCGGATCGCGCCGATCAGCGAGTACTTGTTGCCCGACGCCCAGCCACCCAGCACAATCCCATAGATGCCCAGCGACGTAATCGCCAGAATATAGAGAATGCCGATACTCACGTCGGCCAGCCAGGGCTGGACCGTCCGGCCCGCCACCTCAAACGCGGGGCCGACCGGGATCACGGCGAAGCTGAGGAAGGCGACCACCCCGGAGATAGCCGGCGCGATCCAGTAGAGCGGCAGCACGGCATCGCGCGGCGTCAGTTGCTCCTTCAGCACCAGCTTGACCCCGTCGGCAATTGGCTGGAACAGCCCCGCCGGGCCGACCCGGTTCGGCCCCAGCCGCCCCTGCAACCGGGCCACCGCCCGTCGCTCGAACAGCGTCATATAGGCGAACCCGGTCAGCAGGAAGACGATGATAATCACGCTCTTGATCAGCGCCTCGCCTAGATCAAAGGTCATCGCACGATGCCCCCGACCGTGGCCGCATCCTCCGCCGCCTGCGGCTCGTCCGCCGTGACCACGGGCTCCACCAGCGGGCGGCGCGCGCCCTGCCAGCCGATGGCCTCCAGGGTCAGCCCGCGGTAGAGCGGCACCGTCGCCGCTATTTCGGCGAAGATGCCCTCGTAAGTCGTCTCGTCAAAGCGCACCGCCAGCCGCCCGGCCAGCGCGATCAGCACGGCGAGATCCGTCCACGTGCCCTGTAGCGGCGGGATGGCCGGGCGCTGGCGCTGCACGCAGCGCTCGGTGTTCGTCACCGTGCCGCCCTTCTCCGCGAACGACACGCCCGGCAGCACCACATGGGCCAACTGCGCCGTCTCGGTCAGGAAGAGGTCTTGCACCACCAGGAAGTCCAGCCCTTCCAGCGCTGTTCGCACGTTCGCGTCATGGCGCATCGGGTTGCTGCCGAAGATATACAGCGCCTTGATCGCGTGCGGCGCGGGCGCCTGGCCGAGCATCTGGTGATAATCCAGGCCCGCCTGCGCGCAGAGGAAGGTGCCCCAGCGGCGCTCCAGTCCGCTGCGTTGCTTGCCGTCCGTCACATGCTGGTAGCCGGGCAGATATGCGGGCAAGAGGCCCATGTCGCGGGCGCCCAGCGAATTGTTGTCGCGCACCAGCGGCCCCACCGCCGTGGGCGGCCAGCCGGGGTGCTGCAACGTCTGCGCCAGCCGGCGCAAGGCGCTCACAACGTCCGCGGCCACTTCCGGCGCGTCCAGGGCCAGTTCGTCGTAGAACACGACCGTCCGCCCGGCGCCCGCCAGGATCTCGCCCACATCGTCCAGCGTCTCGCGCGCAATGCCCGTGCGCGCCGCAAAATCGTCCCCCGGCTCGGTCACGTCGCGGGGGGGCAGCGCCGCGTTAAACGCGCGATCCACCCGATCGATGGTCCAGGAGAGGCCGTCCAGCACGGTCGCCAGCGTACCCGGCATGTAGGCCAGGCGCCCCTCGGCGATGCCGTCCAGGCTGGTCGGCTGCCCGTTGATCACCGTGACGCGGCAGCCGTGGCGGCGTGCCTTCTTGATCAGCAGGTCGAGCACCGGCTGGCGCTGGGCCGGGTCGGCTCCGATCAGGATCACGTCGTCGGCGCCGCCCAGGTCCATAAAGGCC
>JAICKM010000772.1 GCA_025927935.1 Chloroflexia bacterium
TATAGTCTTCCCGGTGTTTATACCAAACGCCGCCCGCCCGCGTCAAGCTTCCGGCGACGGAGCCGGGGGTCCGTCGCTGGATGGAGCCGCCGCGCCCGCCAGGCTGCGTTGGCGCAACGCTTCGAAGATAACTACGGTGGTCGCCATCGCGGCGTTGAGCGACTCGGTGCCACCGCGCATGGGGATGGCGACACGAGCGGTCGCCGCCTGGCGCGCGGCGGAACTGAGGCCGTGCGCCTCGTTGCCCACGATGAGCGCGGCGGGCTGCCGCCAGTCTACCCGGTAATAGGGTAGGTCGCCGCGGGCGTCGAGGGCGGCCAGTTGCGCGACGCCTAGCCGCTCCATGTCCGCGTTGATGGCGGGCCAATCCTGATCCAGATAGCAGGGTAGGCGGAAGTGGACTCCCGCGCCCGCGCGCACCACCTTGGGGTTATAGAGATCCACGCAATCAGGTGTGAGCCGGCAGGCGGTGACGCCCGCTGCCTCGGCCCCGCGCAGGATCGTGCCCAGGTTGCCGGGGTCGCGGATGCCGTCCAGGATCAGGTAGAGCGGCGCGGCTGCCGGGGCGGCCGGGGGCCATTCCACGAAGGGGAAGACGGCCAGCACGCCCTGTGGCTGTACCGTCTCGGTGGCCGCCGCTAGCGCGGCGCGGCCGGTTTCCTGCGCCTCCGGCAGCCGGGCGATGCGCCCCAGCAACTGCGTGCCGCGCGGGGTCTGGCGCAGCGCCTCGGCGTCGTAGAGCACCAGGCCGGGCCGCGCCCCGCCGTTCAGCGCCTCCTCGACCGCGCGGATGCCCTCGACGACGAAGGCGTGCTCGGCGCGGCGGTGCTGAGGGTTCGGCGCCCCCAGGCCGCGCACGCGCTTGATCGTGGGATTGCTCGCGCTGCTGATCATATACCTCACCAGAACCGGAAATAAAAAATGTGGCGAGGGCATGCCCTCGCCACATCGGGGATCACATCGCCGTTAGCGCGATTCGCCCTGCTGCGGATCGCTCTGCTCGGTCTGGTCGTTGGTCGTCACCGACTCTTCTTCGGGGACGCCCGCGGTCTCCAGATCCTTTTCCTCTTCAGTCTGGATCTCGCCCTGAGCCACCGGAGCGACGACAGTGGTCTCGGCGGCCGGCGCGGCTGCCGTGGTGCCGGCGGCGGTTTCAGCGACCGGAGCCGCAGCAACGGGTGCGGGGGCGGCCTTGCGGGCGGGTTCCGGCTCGCCCTTGATGCGGGCGGCCAGCACGGCAAAGCCATGCGGATCGTTCACAGCCATCTCGGCCAGCATCTTGCGGTCCAACTCCAGGCCCAGGGTGTTCAGGCCGGCGATGAAGCGGTTGTAGGGCAGCCCATTCTCGCGGGCCGCGGCATTGATACGCACGATCCACAGGGCGCGCATATCGCGCTTCCGAGTGCGGCGGTCACGGTAGGCGTACATCAGGGATTTCATCATCTCCTGATTCGCTGTCCTGAACAAGTGACCGCGGGTTGTCTGGTGGCCTTTCACCATCCCCAGGACTTTGTTGTGCCGCCGGTGGCGGGTAAACCCACGTTTTACGCGAGGCATGTCAGTTCCTTCTCCTTACACAAAACGCTACCAGCTAATCCTGCTGCCTTTGCAGTTTGATTGGCGATAGCTTAATCCAAACCGTTAGGCAGCAGCCGCTTAACGCGCGGCACTTGCGTGGGGTGCAGGGGTGTCATGCGGTCGAATTGCTGCTTCACGCGGCTCGACTTGCGCCGGCGGAAGTGGCTTTTCATGCCTTTCGTGCGCATGATGATGCCCGTGCCGGTGATCTTAAACCGGCGCGCCGACCCCTTGTGGGTCTTCATTTTCGGCATGGGGACCGTGCTCCTTTCGAGCGCTCATAGCCACTGCTATGAGTAATAGCTGGGGCGGGCCGGGACGGTCGCGAACGACCAGGTTGATAACTCCACGGCAGCCCATTAACGATAATATATGTGATCGCTTAGCGCGGGTCACAAGAAGTGATTATACCCGATCCGGCGCGAACCTGCAACCTGTGGACAGCCGATAGCGTAGCGTGTAATATGCGAGGCGGCGCCACGGTTTATAGAACAGAGCGAACGCCCCGCCCGCGGACGGCGCCGGGCGCGCAATCCCAACACATCGAGGAGAGGGTATGACGGATCTGGTGATCGAGACCACCGGCCTGCGCAAGATCTACGGCCGCAAAGCCGCCGTGTCGGACCTGACGTTGCAGGTGCCGCGCGGCGAGGTGTTCGGCTTCCTGGGACCGAACGGCGCGGGCAAGAGCACGGCGGTCAAGATGCTCCTGGGGTTGGTCCAGCCGACGGGCGGCCAGGCGCGTGTGCTGGGGCAGCCGCCCGGCCACGTCGCCAGCATGGCCCGCGTCGGCTTCCTGCCGGAGCACTTTCGCTTCCACGAATGGCTCCAGGCCGCCGAGTTTCTCGACCTGCACGGCAAACTCTACGGCATGGACGCCGCCGCCCGCAAGCGCCGCATCCCCGAACTGCTCGACTTGGTGGGGCTGACCGAGCAGGCGCACCGCACGCTGGCCCGATTCTCGAAGGGCATGTTGCAGCGTATCGGCCTGGCCCAGGCGCTGCTGAACGACCCCGCGCTCGTCTTCCTCGACGAACCCACCTCGGCGCTCGACCCGTTCGGGCGGCTGCTGGTGCGTAACATCATCCACGACCTGAAGGCCCGCGGCACGACCATCTTCCTCAACTCGCACCTGCTGGGCGAGGTGGAGGCCACCTGCGACCGGGTCTCGTTCATCAAGGAAGGCCGTGTGCTGCGGACCCTGGCCCTGAACGACCTGGAGGCCGGGCGCCTGCATGTCGAGTTGCGCGTGGACGCCGTGACGCCCGCCCTGCTTGGCGCGCTGGACGCCATGAGCCTGGATCATCATGTCGTAGACGGGGCGCATCCTGAACCGGGCAACGGCGCCCCGCCAACCACCCTGGAGATCATGCTGCCCAACGAAGATCTGCTCCCCGCCATCGCGCAACGCACGCTGGCGAGCGGGGCCAGGCTCTACGCGCTCACCCCGCGGCGCGCGTCGCTCGAACAGATCTTCCTCGACATCGTGGGCACGGAGGATAGCGGCCAATGAACCATGTGCTGACCCTGGCCCGGCTGACCTTCCACGAGGCGTGGCGCCGCTGGATGGTCATCGTGGCCCTGCTGCTGGGCCTCATCTTTGTGTTGCTATATGCTTTCGGCTTCTCGATGCTGATCAACGATGTGCGCGGAGAGCGCGGGGTATCCGGCCTGTTGCTCCCGACCGCCTATAACTTTCTGGTGCTGGCCGGGCTGTACGTCGTGCATGGGCTGACGGTGATGCTGA
>JAICKM010000092.1 GCA_025927935.1 Chloroflexia bacterium
TCAGCTAATCCGGCTAACCGAACGAGATGTGGTCAGTCCAGATCCCGAATCGCGGGGTGGACCAGGGCCAACGCCGCAACCACCACAGTCACTCCACCGCCAATCATAAACACGAGCGGCGGGCCGAGTTGATCCGTGGCCCAACCGGTTAGCGCGTAACCGATGGGGAGCAAACCAAAGGACCCAAGCAAATCCACGCTCGCCACCCGGCCTAGCTTCTCGCCCGGTACCATCTCCTGCAACGTGTTCGTCCAGATCAAGCTATACACCTCCAGGCCCGCCCCATTAACCAGAGCAGCGAGCGCCAAAGCGATCAGGGGCAAGGGTAATCCCAGCATCAGAATCATGCCACCCGCTAGCAGCAAGCCGCTATAACCTGGGATGCCCTGGTGCCGCAGCCGCCGTGCGCTACCTGTCCAAAGCTCCGCGAGCACATACCCGAGCGGGAACATCGCGTAGAGCAGACCCAGGACACCGAGATCAGCATGCAAGCTGTCCTTGACCAGAAAGGGCAGCGCGACCGAATACGGACCGGTTAACATCACGTTCGTTAGCGCGCTTACTGTGATGGTGATCCATAACCAGGGAGTACCGAAGACGAACCCGATAGCCTCGCGTATCCTCTGCAGCACATCTGTTGTGTGGGGTGAGGCCACCACCTGCTGGGTCAGACTGAGTAACGGCACCAGGCAGGCCGCGGAGAGGAAGAAGGATAAGCCGTTGATGGCGAACGCCGCCAGTGTTCCACCCAGGCTTACGACGGCGGCGCCCATCGCCGGTCCAGCGACCCAACCAAGTTGCTGGCTTAGCCCGGTCAGCGAATTCGCGCCGAGCAAAACGTCGGCAGGCGCTACCTGGGGCACCAGCGTGGTATAGGCGGGTTGGAAAAAAGCGTCTACCAAGCCGAACAGCAGGCTAGCGAGGTAGACGTGCCAGAGGGCGAGCACATCCAGGGCCGCGAAGACCGCGACCAGGCTGACTAATACGCCTCGCACGACAGCAGACGCCAGCAGCAGGCGAACGCGGGGAAGCGGTCCACGGCCACGCCCCCGAGCAGCAGAAACACCAGGGACGTGAAGGAGCAAATGAGCACGGTGCCCATCGCCGCGGCCGAACCGGTTTTTTGCAACACCCACCAGGCCAGGGCCACCGCGTAGGGATGATCGCCGATCCGCGAGAGCATCTGCCCCCTCCACAGCAGCGCGAAGGAGCGATGAGACAGCGACTGGAACAACGAGATCCGCCGGCGCGCACGCTGCATAGCAATCCACCCTCCTCGTTACTTGGGCCTCCGTGCCGACGATCAGACAGCGCTACCGGCAATCGATCTCGTTGGGTAGATAGTCCCCGCGGTCCCAGGCGGTGCGGCAACAGCCGATTAGTGCAGCGGCTCGGCCTGAAAATACTGCCAGGTGGGACGCTCCGGCCCGATCTGCCGCAGCCAGTAGCAGTATTGCGCGATCATCACTGGTCCTAGCAACACCATTACCGAGAACATCGTTGGCGTGGCCGCCCACCATAACAGCAACAACAAGCCCCCAATCGTCGCAAACCCAATAGCCAGTGCGCTAATTCCCGCCGCCCGCCCAAATGCTTTGCGCATGACGAGTGGGAAAGTCGCCGCGATGAGCAGATCCCCCAGGCCGATGCTCCCATACATGCTGCTATTTGGCACACCCCAGGCAATATGAGGTGCAAACGGTAGCGCCATGAGCCGGTGTTGCATCTCGCCGGTGAGCGGTAGCCAGCTTGTCGCGATTTGGTCGTGGACAGCCAGTATGGCGGCAAGAATCGTGACCTCACGGGCTTTCATGCCGCTCTGCGCCCATAGATTAGTGAGGCCGATGATCACCAGCACGAGGACGAGATCGTTGCAGGTAAGGAAGGTGGCACTGCCAGCACTGAGCAGACTGGCCGCTCCAAAGTCGGTTCCTACAACCAGCAGGATCGCCAACCAAATCGCCGGTGGGCTGTGCAAAATCGGCTCTCCGGCAATATATAGCACGCTAATGGTGCTGAGGGTGAGCAGCCCGCCGACTAGCCATAGCGGCAGTACCAGATACAGGAAAGGAACCAGCACCACCCCGCCGATCATAATGCCGACATCCTGCAGATTGAAGACGCCGACCGGGGACCGGGTAAGGGTGCAATGCCGGAAGTACCACCAACTCCACCCCAGCGCCAGTCCGATCCATCCCAGCAGGGCGAGCACCACGGTTACCATAGCTCTAAACCTCCTACTCCTGTCCTCCATGGAGGTGTGCTCATTAAGCGACAGACGAAACCTGGACAGTAGGCAGTGGGAAAGACATCTCGCGTAAGTCGCCACGTAGCGGAATGGGATGGCACAACTGGCGCCGATCGGGCCGGAGATAGAGGGCTTGCAGCGGCACGCCCCGTGCCTCCAGTTCCCGGGCGATCTGCCGCCGAGTGTCTCCGGTCTCCCTGGGCACAACAACTTCTACTGCCACTCCAGCGGGTACTGCCCAAAAGCCATAGCGGGCCGTGCCGTTGCCGGCCCGCACCGCCTCCAGCGCTTCGGCGATCTCGCGCGCGCAGATCCAGTGAGAGCCGTGACGAACGGCCAGGCGGCGCTTGCCCAGGAGCTGAGCCACGGCGGGCACATGGCGCAATGAACACGTGAGGGGTTCCGGCAGGACGCGGACGAGATCTTCGGTGTCATAACGCAAGACCAGCGTGGTGTCCCGGTACGGCGGGAGCGGCGTGACTACGAGGGTGCCTACCTCACCGGGGCGGGAAGGCGCGCCGGTATCCGGATCCACCACCTCCAGTAACCCCTGGGATGCCTCGAAGTGCAGATGCCCGTGGGAACAAAGGTTGCCACTCACCGGCCAGATCTCGGTCATGCCGAAGCCTTCAACGAAGGTCACGGCGCCGAAGAGTTCCGGGCAGCGCTCCTTCAGCCCGGCGGTCACGATTTCGCCACCCACCCCGATCCGCTCCAGACCGAAATCGTTCGGACGATAGCCCAGGCGCCGGCCCGCCTCCACTAGCTCGCCCAGATACGAGGGATAAGTCAGCAGGTAGCTGACGCGCGGTTTCTTCCCCGGCAGAGGATCCACCCAGACGTTCTGGCTTGCTGGCTTGCACGATGAACAGGATAATTTGCGCACCGCCTTGACCTGGGCAGCAACGAGCGGGCAGGCAGAATCCGGCCTGCGCCTGGCCGCTGCCCTCGGACTGTTCTGGCTTGTGCATGGTGATTACTCCGAAGGGTGCACTCGCTTGGCAACTTTGCTAAACCAGCCGGGAGCGACTACCCCACCATCGGGCGCCACGCGGGCCACGGCCCTGCATTGGGCCGGTGCGCTTGCT
The DNA here is from genome assembly GCA_025927935.1 of Chloroflexia bacterium. The sequence goes on from JAICKM010000092.1 coordinate 3,337, forward strand.
TATTATCAGGGAGACTACCCGGCAAGTCGCGTGCTGCTGAAGGAAAGTCTGACCCTCCGACGGCAGGCAGGAGAGAAGCCGGTCGATGAGCGAGGTATCGCGGAAACCTTAGTCTGGCTAGCCTGTCTTGATGATTCACAGCAGGAGTATTTCCCCGCGCGCGATCTGCTGGAAGACGCCCTCCAGACCGCTCAGCAAGCGCAGGACAAGCACGGCTACGCCTTTGCCTTGATGGGCATGGGCGAACTGCTACGTCTGGAGGGGGATGTCGTCGCCGCGCGTGCGCTGTACGAGCAGAGTCTGGCACTCTATCGCGAGTTAGGCGACAAACGGCAGGTTGCAGTCGGCCTAATGAACCTGGGCTTAGTCGCATTACGCGAGCGCGACAGCCGGCATGCCGCTACCTTCTTCAAGGAGGCCCTCGTGCTGGCAACCGAGCTTGACAATAAATACTACACGGCCTCATGCCTCGCCTATGCAGCAGCAGTCCGGGCGCTGCGCAACGAACTGCATCCGACGGCCCAGTTGTTCGGTGCTGCGGAAGCGCACCTGGCCGCACTGGGTACGGTCATGGAAGCTGCCGACCGGATCGAGGTCGATCACCATATCGACCTCGCGAGAGACACACTCGGCCCCGCGGCCTGGGCCGACAGCTACCGCATCGGTCAGGCTATGTCGCTCAATGAAGCCATCGCCTATGCGATGGCAGAGACTGACGATTCCTAATGATCGGTCATTGTCAGGTCCCCCACCCGCTACACTAGGCTGTGTGCTATAGGGCACGAGTTCGGCGCAAAACGTTGACGGCCAACCGCCCTACTCCTGCTGTTGTAGGACTCGGCACTCTGTGCTATACTCTCATACGTCGGCACCTCTCACAAAGCACCAATTCTCTCCACGCACAGGAAACAAACTATGATCGACCGGCCAAGCGGGACCGTCACCTTCCTCTTCACCGATATTGCCGGCAGTTCCCAGCGCTGGGAGCGCAACCCCACGGCCATGCAGGCTACCCTCCGCCGGCATGACGCTGTCCTGCGCCAAACCCTCGCCGCCCACGGCGGCTATGTGTTCAAAACCGGTGGTGATGCCTTCTATGCCGCCTTTGCCCGTGCGCCGGATGCCCTGGCCGCGGCTCTGGCCGCGCAGCAAGACATCCTTGCCGGCGACTGGGGAGCCGAAGGGCCGCTGCAGGTGCGCATGGCGCTGCACACCGGCACGCCCGAAGAGCGCGACGGCGACTATTTTGGCCCGCCGCTCAACCGCGCGGCCCAGTTGCTGAGCGCCGCGCACGGTGCCCAGGTTCTCGTATCGCTGGCGAGCCATGAATTGATCCTCGGCCATCTGCCCCCCGCTGTAGAACTTCGAGATCTGGGGATCTATCAGTTATTCGAGTTCAGCGCACCGGAGCGCATTTTCCAGCTCGTCGCACCGGGACTGCCGGCGGAGTTCCCACCCTTGCGCACCCTCGCCGCGCCGCACCACAACCTCCCCACCCCGCTCACGGCGCTGGTCGGGCGCGAAGCGCAGGTGAAGGCGCTGCGCGTGCTTCTGCAACGCGATGATATCAGGCTGGTGACGCTGACCGGCCCCGGCGGGATCGGCAAGACGCGCCTGGCGCTGCAGGTCGGGCGCGACCTCCTCGACGAGTTTCCCGACGGCGTCTTCTTCGTGAACCTGGCGCCGATCAGCAAGACTGATTTGGTCATTCCAACCATCGCCGCCACGCTGGGGGTGCGGGAAGTGGCCGGGCAACCACTGATCGAGAGCCTGCACGCGTATGTGCGCGACCGCCAGATGCTGCTGTTGCTCGATAATTTCGAGCAGGTCGTGGACGCCGCCCTCCCAGTGAGCGCGCTATTGGAGCCGGCCGCCGGCGTGAAGGTGCTGGTGACGAGTCGCGCTGTTCTCCACCTGCATAACGAGCAAGAGTTCCCGGTGCCGGCGCTGCAGTTACCCCGCACGCAACCGCTGCCCGAACTGCAAGCGCTGTCCCAATATGAGGCGGTCGCCTTGTTTATCCAGCGAGCCCGCACGGTCCAGCCCGATTTCCAGGTCACCAACGACAATGCCCCAGCGGTGGCCGAGATCTGTGCCCGGTTAGACGGGCTGCCGCTGGCAATCGAACTTGCTGCCGTGCGGATCAAGCTCTTCTCGCCACCGGCCCTGCTAGCCCGCCTGCAGCATCGCCTGACGCTGCTGACGGGTGGCGGGCGGGACCGGCCTGTGCGCCAGCAGACGCTCCAGGCGGCAATCGACTGGAGCTATGATCTGCTCTCCACGCCGGAACAACGCCTGTTCCAGCGGCTGGCCGTTTTCCGCGGCGGCGCAACGCTGGATGCGATCACCGCTGTCTGCAATCCGGACACGACCAACCTCGCACCCCTTGTCATCGACGTACTGGACGGGGTTATCTCATTGATGGACAAGAGCCTGCTGCGCAGGCACCAGCCGGACCTCGCCACGGCCGACGACGAACCCCGCTTTAGTATGCTCGAAACAATTCAGGAGCACGCCTGGGCACGATTGGCTGCGAGTGGCGAGAGCGAATCCGTGCAGACTCAGCACGCCAGTTACTTCCTGGCACTTGCCGAGGAGGCCGAGCCCTTGCTGAAGGGCGCCACCCAGGAGCGCTGGTTGGCGCGGCTCGACGCCGAGCACGATAATTTGCGCAGTGCTCTGGCCTGGACTCAGAACGAACAGCAAGTCGAGAGCGGGCTGCGGCTGGCCGGGGCGCTGTGGCGGTTCTGGTATATCCGGGGGTATTATAGCGAGGGCCGTGCGCAACTTAGCGCCGTGCTGAACCTGGCCGGCGCAGTAGAACCCGCCCCGGAAGACGCGACCCTGACCGCTGCCCGCGCCCGTGCCCTGCATGGTGCCGGGGTGCTCGCCTGGGGCCAGGGCGATTACGGCACCGCCACAGCCTACAGCCAGGAGAGCTTGGCCCTGCAGCGGGTACTCAACGATCCGGCAGGACAGGCTAATGCCCTCAACACGCTGGGCCTGGTGGCACGTAGCCAGGGTGATTTCCCGCGTGCGCGCACTCTCCATACGGAGAGTTTAACGCTGCGGCGGAGTCTCGGCGATCAATGGGGCATCGCCAATGCCCTGTTGAATCTCGGCGTCGTAGCCTGGAATCAGGCCGCGTATGCCGAGGCCCGGCGGCTTCTCGAAGAGAGCCTGGCGTTGGACCGGGCGCTCGGCGACCGCTGGGGCAGTGCCGTGGTCCTCGACAACCTGGGCCTAGTTTTGCGCAGCCAGGGCGATTTGCCGCGAGCCCGCGCCCTGCTTGAAGAAAGCTTAGCGATCCGGCGCGCACTCGGCGACCGCTGGGGAATCGCCAGCGCATTGCAACATCTGGCGGGTGTGGCGCAGGCCCAGGGTAATGCCGAGGAAGCGCAGGTGCTGCTGGACGAAAGCCTGGCGCTCTATCGCGATGTTGGCGACATCAACAGCAGCGCCCTCACATTGCGGGACCTGGCCGTCCTAGCTGCGGACAAGGACGATTACCGCGGCGCCTGGGCCTGGCTGGCGGAGAGCCTGGAAATCTGGCAGGTAGGTGGCACGCCGGCAGGGATTGCCCAGGGGATCGAATGCGCCGCCTGGTTGGCGGGTCGCCAGGGCCGGCTACCCCAGGCGGCGCGGTTGTGGGGGGCGGCGGAAGCGTTGCGCGAGGCGCGCGGCGTACCCATGCCGCTCGTCGCCCGCACCGTCTATAATCAGGCTATCGCGGCAACCCGAGCGCAAGTGGATGCCGCAACATGGGCTGGCGCCTGGGCCGCCGGGGGGGCGCTCGACCCCGCTGCCGCTGTAGCCGAAGCATTGGACTCCGCAGGGACCGCTGCCGGCGCGGCAGCCGGCGCCCCGGCGGCCCTGGTTTCCGGGGCGCCGGAAACTGCGGCGGAACACCCTAGTGGGGAATATCCGGCCGGGTTGACGGCGCGCGAAGTAGCGGTGCTGCGCCTGGTGGCCCAGGGGCTTACCAACATCCAGGTCGCCCGCGAATTGGCGCTCAGCCCGCACACCGTCAACGTGCACCTGCGCAGCATCTATGGCAAACTCGATGTCCCTTCTCGCGCCGCCGCTACTCGCTTTGCCGTCGATCACAAGCTCCTCTAGCGCGCCGCTGCCGCCCGGGGCGACAGCGCCGGCGCAGCTAATCCCCGGCGGTTCCCTCCAGCGCGTAGGCCAAGGCATCGTCCAGCGCCATCGCCTGGCCCGCGCCGCGCGCCGCTTCGTAGACATCGTTGCCCAGCAACTCACGCGCGGTGACGGCGGCGCGCTCGAAAATGCCGCGCTCCACGTATTGCAAATCCGTGCCGTTGTTGCCTACGTGGACTTCGGCAGCGCCGAGCAGTGTCACGCCGCGTACAGCCAGCCTGCGCCAGGCCGAGGACTGCGGTTCCGCCAGCCCAGACGGGTCCGGGTGCTGCCTCCGGCTTGCGTCCGTAATCTCCACTGCAGCTAACACCGTAAGCGTCGCTCCGGCATTAAAGGCGGCGTCCAGTTCCAGGAAGAGCGGCAGGCTCTTGATCAGGTGCACGCGCGCGGTCCCGTAATCGCCGGCCCCGAAGGCCGCCTCCCCCAAATTGCTGATCGCATTCGCAATCTCGAGGCGATGGCCCAGCCTGCGGCTGATTTGGAGACATTCCTCATGGAAATCCATACTGGCGGCATAGTCGCCTTGCACCCACGCCGTCTCACCCAGGTAGGTAAGCACCAGTGCAATCCCACGGGGATTGTTCAGTTCTCGCTGTAGCAAGAGTGCCTCTTCCCAGTAGGCGCGCGCTCGAGCGAGATCATGCTCCTTTCGGGTCATATAGCCGAGCAAGTGAAGCGTTTGGGCGATCCCTAATTTGTGCCCCAGTTCCTGATAAAGCCTTAGACCTTCCGCCACCCGCGCATGCGCCTGCACATAGTTGCCCTGCCGTTCAGCGGCCCCGACAAGGTCGAGCAGGGTCTCCGCGATCCCGCGCTTGTCGCCCAGCGCCTGGAAGAGGGCCAAACTCTCCTGCAAGAGTGCATCCGACTCGGAGAAGTCGCGCCCGGATCGAGGGAGCCGCGTGCCGAGCGCGCTCAGGGCCAGGGCAAGGCCGTACCTGTCACCAAGGTCCCGATGGATCCTTACACTCTCGACCAGGTAGGCATGGCCGAGATCGTAGTCAGCCTGGTCCCATGCCAACTCGCCCGCGACAAGCAGGGCGCCCGCTCTCGCGCCGCGCAGGCTGATGGTACTGTTCTCCGCAATAGCACCAGCCATCAAATCATAGCGGGTGAGCAAGGCGGCCAGCCATTGGCGGCCCTCGGTGATGTAGCCCCGCCAGCGCCAGAGCCAGCCCAGTAACCCGGCCATGCGTAATCCCAGTTCCAACCGATCCAGATCGTTATCGCGACTCTGTGACGCCCAGGACAATGCCGTGCGGAAGTTCTCATGCTCGCTCTCCAGGCGCGCCATCCATTCGGCCTGCTGCGGCCCATACAACTCGGCTTGCGTGCGCTCCAGCAGTTGTAGGAAATAGCGCGCGTGCCGGCGTTCGAGTTCGGCCCACTCCCCGCTTTCCACCAGCTTCTCGCCGGCATACTCGTGGATTGTCTCCAGCATACCGAACCGTGGCTCGCCTTCCGCCTTCTCTTCGTGCCACAGCAGGCTTTTGTCCACCAGCGATCCCAGCCCATCCAGCATATCCGACGCCAAGTCGCCATCCGCGTTGTACACCGCCGCGATCGCATCCAGCGTCGCCCCACCCTGGAACACGGCCAACCGCCGGAACAACCGCTGTTCCTCTGAGTCCAGCAGGTCATAGCTCCAGGCGATGGTATTGCGTAGCGTCTGCTGGCGGGCGGGCAGGTCGCGTGCTCCACCGGTCAGCAGGGGCAGCCGGTGCTCCAGCCGGGCCAGCAACGCCTCCGGTCCCAGCAGCTTGCTGCGCGCCGCCGCCAGCTCGATGGCCAGCGGCAGCCCGTCCAGCCGGGCGCAGATCTCGGCCACCGCCGGGGCCGTCGCGTTCGTCACCACGAAGTCGGGCTTGACGGCCAGTGCAGACGCGATAAACAGGCGAACCGCCGCATACTGGCCGAGTCCTTCGACCGTCGGTGCAGCGGCGTGGGGCGGCAGGGCCAGCGGTGGGACGGGGAACTCGTGCTCGCCACGCAGGTGCAGCGACGCGCGACTCGTTACCAGCACCTGGAGACCCGATGCACCCGCCAGCAGGTCGGCCACGACGGGGGCAGCCGCGAGGATCTGCTCGAAGTTGTCCAGCACCAGCAGCAGACGCTTGTCGCGCAGGTAGTCCTGCACGACTTGCAGCAGGGACCGGCCGGGCGCCTCGCGCACGTCCAGAGCCATGGCGATAGCCGATGGGACGAATGCCGGGTCGGAGAGCGGAGCCAGGTCGACGAACCAGGCGCCATTGGGCAGATCCTCCAGCCGATCGGCGGCCACCTGTAGCGCCAGGCGCGTCTTGCCACTGCCGCCCGCCCCCGTCAGAGTCACCAGGCGCACCGCGGGCCGGCGCAGAAGTTGGGTGACCGCGGCAATTTCGGTTTCACGTCCGATCAGGGGCGTGGGCTGGGTCGGCAGATTATGGGGCCGGGCATCGAGCGTCTTGAGCGCGGGGAAAGTATCGGAGAGGCCGGCGCCTGCCACTTGCCAGACGTGCTCGGGCCGGATCAAGTCTTTCAAGCGGTGCTCGCCCAGATCCCGCAGACTGGCCTCCCCAGGCAACGTGTCCCGCACTAGTTCATAGGTCGTAGCGGTGAGCAAGATCTGGCCGCCGTGGCCGGCACTCAGCAGGCGGTGGACCCGATAGAGGGGCGGGCCAACGTAGTCGTCGGCGCGCTCCTCGGCGACGCCGGTGTGCAGGGCCATCCGCACGCGTAGCGGGCCAGTCGCCTCCGGCCAGGGTTCCGTAGCCAGCGCGCGTTGGGCGGCGATCGCAGCCGCCAGGGCGGCGGGCGCGGTCTGAAAGGCCGCCTGGAAGGCGTCGCCGATCTGCTTATAAGCCCACCCCTCCTGAGCGGCAATCGCTGCGCGCAGGATCGCTTCCTGGCGGGCGAAGGCAGCGGGCATCAGATCCGGATGCGCTTCCCAGCGCCCCGTGCTCGCTTCGATGTCCGTGAACAGAAACGTCACTGTTCCGCTTGGCCGGGCAGGCATCAGGGTGCATCCTCCTGGCTTCATTATAGCAGAGCCGCATAGAGGAAGGACCACTGGGCGCAACTCCGGCAGCATTAGTCCATTCGAGTAGGGACAGGATCGGCTTCGCATACGCAATCAAGTGATGTGCGAACGTCGGCTATTTCCTACACTGAGGGCATTGAGCCACCAGCTCCCGGCAGCATTTAGCGGCAGATCCGCCGCCCATGGATTATCGAAAGGAGAGGACCCTGGTTGCGCCATGGCAGTGTGTAGCGCCAGGTCCAGCAGCGTATGCGCCTACCCAGTCTGATTTCGGCTTTGCGGCTCACCGGTGTAGCGCTGGCGCTGTCCGGCGCGCTGTCGGCCAATCCAGGCGCGCACGCAAACACACTACGCACCCCGCCCCCGGCGGCTTCCATCGCGCAGGTGCGCTCCGCCCCGGATGGGGCGCGAGTCTATGCGCTGCCCCAACTGCCGGTACACCTCTGGCAAACGAATCCCGCCCGGAATGCTTACCGCAATCCGATGGGCTGTGGAGCCTTTACCACGGCGATGGCCCTGTCGGTCTACGACCGAGTGCACTACGGCAGCTATACCGCGGCACGGCGACTATTCTCGCAGATGGTCCAGGTGCCCGTCTTCGGCGGCACATTCGAGGGCCAGAATGCCGATCAGGCTCGCCAGGCAGGCTTCACCGCGCTTCCTAATGACCACGGGACAGTGGCGGATCTGGTGGCTGCTATAAACCTGGGTGCCCCGGTCATACTGCTGGTCGATCCGGGATTGTTGGGAATTGGGCGGCACGATGTGCTGCTGGTGGGCTATCGGGTGGAGCGAAATGGGCGGGTGCAGCAACTCCTGGTCGACGATCCGTTACTGGCCGCGCCCACCCGCGCGAATGCGCCGGTGGAACCCGGCAACCAGGCGATTCCGGTAGCGGATCTCCCACACAAATGGACCGGTGTCTTCACCCCCATCTTCTCCTCGCCGGCGCGCGCAGCCGGTTGGGTGGCCCAGACCAGGCGCTGAGTGCATCGGGCGCATACCTAATTTGAGTAGGTCGCCCACGGAACGGAAATACTCGATCAAGTGATGTGGACAAACGGCCGGTGCCCTAAACTGGAACCAGGCAGTGATGGGACGCCACCGGGTCATAGAGACGTTAGGAAGCAATCAAGCGAGGGGAGAGCGACCATGTACCAGCAATATCTGAACGAAGACCGCACGGCCCAGTATCAGCAGCAGTGCGAACAGGAAGCGGCGACCGAGCGCAGCTTGCGCGCAAGCCGGCAAGGGGAGCAGGAGGATGTGGAGTCCAGCGAAGTCGCGACCGAGCCGGTTTTGGCAACCTGGCTACAGAACCTGGGCCGCCAGGTCGCCCGCGGCTTGGTGCGGAAACGAATCTTCAAGGCCCGCTAACGCGTACCCATGTACACGCCACCAGGCCACCAGGACACCGATTTCCCGCCCTGGCCCGCGGGCACCAGGCCGCGAACACAAGGCAGCACCGGTGAAGTGCTGCCCGGTTCTGGTAGAACCGGCTGAACGTCGTAATAGGCCACACTATGCGCAGCAATGTACGTAGCAGTATAATCGACGCAGAGCACTCGCAACCATCATTCGTGGGTGGCGCAAACCTCCGATCCTCCTGCCACCCATATGCTGCCTGGCGCCACTTGCCTTGTATCGGCCCAAAAGATCCACCCGCGGATAGAGGAGGCAAGACTATGGATCATCTCACCGGCCAGACCTTCAAGGGGTACGAATTGCGGGAATGCCTGGGGCAAGGCGGCTTCGGCGCCGTCTACCGCGCCTTCCAGCCGCTCCTAGGGCGCGATGTCGCCGTCAAAGTCATCCGCGCCGAGTTCGCCAATCACCCCGATTTTATTCGCCGCTTTGAGACCGAGGCCCAGGTGGTGGCGCGCCTGGAGCATCCCCATATTGTGCCACTTTATGATTACTGGCGTGATCCCGCCGGCGCCTTCCTGGTCATGCGCTGGCTGCGCGGTGGCAGTCTCCTCGATGCCCTGGCGGCCGGGCCGCTCGCCCTGCCCCTGACACTGCGCGTGCTGGAGCAACTGGCGGGAGCATTGACCGCGGCGCACCGCCGGGGCGTCATCCATCGCGATCTGAAGCCGGCCAATGTGTTGCGCGACGAGGACGGCAACGCTTACTTGGCCGACTTCGGCATTGCCAAAGATCTCGGTACCGAACTGCCGGCAAGCAGCACGGCCACCGATGCCGTGATCGGCTCGCCGGCCTATATGGCGCCCGAACAGATCAAGCAGGAGCTAATCACGCCCCAGACCGACATCTATCTCCTGGGCGTGCTGCTCTACGAGGTGCTCACGGGCCAGAAACCGTTCGCGGGCGCCACGCCGACCGATATTCTCTACCAGCATCTGTATGAGCCGCTGCCGCTGTTGCGGATACAGCGCCCGGATTTACCGGGCGCCCTGGACGCGGTGCTGCAACAGGCCACGCAGAAGGCCGCCAGCGCGCGCTATCCCGACGCGCTCAGCCTGCTGGCCGATTTTGCGGCGGCCAGTGGCGTGGAGGCGGAGCCGCGAGTCGCCGTGCCGTCCGCTCTGCCGGTCGCGGTGGCGGCGCTGGGCGAGCCGGCCAACCCGTATAAGGGGCTACGCGCCTTCCAGGAGGCCGATGCCCCGGATTTCTTCGGGCGGGAAGCGCTGGTCGGGCGGCTGCTGGCGCGGCTGGGGGAACGGGGGCCCGCCGGGCACTTCCTGGCCGTGGTCGGCCCCTCGGGCAGCGGCAAGTCGAGTGTGGTGCGCGCCGGGCTGCTGCCTGCGCTGCGCCAGGGCGCCGTACCGGGGTCGGAGCGCTGGTTTGTCACCGAGTTCGTTCCCGGCCCGCACCCGCTGGAGGAACTGGAAGCCGCACTCTTGCGCGTCGCGGTCAATCCACCGGCCAGTCTGCTCGAACAACTCCAGTGCGATGCCCGCGGCCTGAGCCGGGCAGTCAAGCGCGTGCTGCCCGCCGACGAGCGGACCGAGCTGGTATTGCTGATCGATCAGTTTGAAGAAGTCTTCACCCTGGTCGAGGACGAGCGCCTGCGCGCTCATTTGCTCAACAGCCTGGCCCTGGCGGTGGCCGATCCCCGCAGCCGGTTGCGCGTGATCCTGACGTTACGCGCCGACTTCTACGACCGGCCGTTGCTGTATGCGGACGTGGGCGAACTGATGCGCCGGGGCACGGAACTGGTGTTGCCGCTGACGGCGCGGGAACTGGAACAGGCCATTGCCGGCCCCGCGGCCCGTGTGAATGTCACGCTGGAACCGGCGCTGCTGGCGGCGACCATCCAGGACGTGGGCGACCAGCCGGGGGCGCTGCCGCTGTTGCAGTATGCGCTGACCGAACTATTCGAGCACCGAGAAGGGCGGCAGATGACTCTGGCCGGCTACCAGGCCAGCGGCGGCGTGCTGGGCGCGCTGGCGCGGCGGGCCGAGGAGATCTACGCCGCGCTCGCCCCGGATGCGCAGAGGCTGGCGCGCCAGGTGTTCCTGCGGCTGGTAACGCTGGGCGAGGGCGTCGAGGATACGCGACGGCGCGTCCGCGGCCACGAACTGGCTGGCCTTGGCCCGGCGGAGGCGCTCAGCGCGGTGCTGGA
>JAICKM010001064.1 GCA_025927935.1 Chloroflexia bacterium
AACTGGAGAAGGCCGGGCTGGTGCAGCCGGGGCCGTATATCCGCCTGTCGCCGCAGGGGCTGGTGCTGGTGGAAGGCGCCTGGGGCTGGGTGGGGCAGGGCTTCCTCTGCCCGCTGTGCCACGGGCGGCATGTGGTGGCGGGCAGCGAGTGGGAGGGCGTGCTGGCCCAACTGGAGGCGTGGTTCGCCGCCAACCCGACGGTAGACGTGACGCTGGACCAGAGCCACTGCACGCCGGAGACCAACCTGCGCCGCGTGCTCTACATGCAGACGCAGGGCGCACTGGCGGGCAAGGCCGTGCTACTGCTGGGCGATGACGACTCGGTGAGCCTCGCCATCGGCCTGGTGGGGCAGTTGCTGAGTCCGCAGGGGGGTGGGCGGCTGGCACGTCGCCTGTGCGTCGTCGATAGCGACGCGCGCATCCTGGCCCATCTGCGTGCCTGCGCCGAGGAGGCCGGGCTGGAGATCGAGACCGTCGAACACAACCTGCGCGACCCGCTGCCGGATGGCCTGTTGAACGAGTTCGATACGGTCGTCACGGACCCGCCATATACGTCTGCCGGGCTGGAGCTGTTCGTCTCGCGGGCTGTGAGTGCGCTGGTGCCGGAGCAGGGCCGCCAGATCTTCCTCTCCTTCGGCCACCGCCCGCCCGCCGAGCAGGCCGCGCTGCAAGGCTCGCTGGCGGCGATGGGCCTGGCGATTGCCGAACTCATTCCCGACTTCAACGAGTATCGCGGCGCGGGCATCCTGGCCGGGGTGAGCCAGATGATCCGCCTGCAAACGTCGCCGGGGAGCCGGCCCAAGATCACAGACCGTTTTAGCGGGCCGCTATATACCGGCGAGATGAACCCGACCGTGCGCGTGTACCGCTGCATGGGCTGCGGCACGAAGCTGCGCGTGGGCCAGGCCGCGGACGCCGCCGCGCCCAGCATCGAGCAACTCAAGACCGCGGGCTGCCCGCGTTGCGGCTCGGTGCTCTTCATGCTGGAGTCGCGCGAGGCGGTGGACTCATGAGCAAGAAGCGCGACCCGCGCCCCGCGTCCGCCGGCCCCGCGCCGCCGGTGCCGCCCCTACCGGCGCCGGTGGAGGTGGATGCGCCGGGCGGACCGGCCGTCATCCGCCCCGCCCAGGAGGCCGACTTGCCCGCGCTGGTTGCCTTCGAGATCGCCATCGCGCGCATCTCGTTCCCACGCGACGCCATCACCGATCCGGCGGTCCACGAGAAGAAGCTACGCAAGGCGCTGGAGCGCGGCGAACCGGGTATGTTCGTGCTGGTTCGCGACCGCCAGGTGCTGGGCTGGCTCTGGGCCACCTTCAACACCAACTTCCTGACCAACGAGCACTACGCCACCTTCCGCAGCCTGGCGGTGGACGACGCCGCGCCCGACCACGCCGCCCTGGCCGAGGCGCTATTTAACTATGGCATTGCCTATGCTCAACAGGCCGGTATGCTGGAGATCACGGGCAAGGTGCATGTGAACAACACACCCATGCGTCTGCTCTACAAGAAAGCCGGCTTTGAGGCCGAACACTTAACTATGAAGTTGCCGTTAACAAATGCGTAATCGCCATGTCCTGTACGATGTCTGGGTGGACGACCCCAAGCCGCTGGAACGCGTCGGGCCGCTGGAGGATCTGCTGACCCGCGCCGCGCTGGCCGGAGGGGCGACGATCCTGCACGGCTATTTCCACCCCTTTGCCCCGTGCGGCGTCACCGGCTTTCTGCTGCTGGCCGAGTCGCACCTGAGCGTGCATACCTGG
>JAICKM010000219.1 GCA_025927935.1 Chloroflexia bacterium
CAGGTTCGGCTAGCCACTCAGCCACGACGACTCGCGCGCCAATTCAGCCGATCTTACCTTTTCTCAAACATGCGCTGGGTAGGCATTTATTAGCGGCTTGTAATAAGGCCCAACCACAACTTAAACCCCGCTGTAAGCCCCAATTGGTAAACTGATATTGGGAGACACTGGTGTGCCCCACAGCAGCGTGGCCCGTTAATCCCTGGCCCCTACCCAACGCGGCACAGAGGTGCCGGAACCGACCGGCCCTAATCTCATGACTAAGGTCCTATCCGGGACCGGACCATCCGGCTATAGGCAAGGGATCGGGTACAGAATAAACTAAGGTAAGGATCGGTAGCTAGCCGGAGCCGGCGCTACGGTTCGCCCTCTATAGGATCCCTGGCTCATCACCGTTAGTATAAGGAACCCGGAACCATGACGGCTCTCGCGGGAACGCTCAGCGATATGAGTATGGTCAATCTGCTGCAAGTGTTCACGGTCAGTAAAAAGACCGGGATCTTGCGGCTGTTGGACGGCGATCTGCGCGGCGGCCTGTACGCTGTGGCGGGCCGGATTATCCATGCCGAGGTGCTGGACGGCGCAACAGATAAGGTGTTAATTAGCGGGGAAGAAGCCTTCTACACAATCATGCACTGGCCGAACGCGCGCTTCTGGTTCACGCCCGCGCCCGAGGCCCAGCCCAATTACCCCCCGACGATCACCAGCGGCAACGATCACTTGATCATGGAAGGGCTGCGCCGCCTGGATGAAGAGGAACAGGCGCGCTCGATGATCAGCGTGGAATCGTGGGTGGGCATCGATCACACCCCCGCGGGCGGGGTCAACGAAATCCGCATCGACCGGCACTCCTGGCCGGTACTCGCGCTGGTCTGTCGCGGGGTGGCCCGCGTGGGCGATCTCGCCGAACAGAGCGGCCTGGGCGAACTACGCACACTAGTCATCGTCGCGGAACTGGTCCACGCCGGACTGCTGCACGTCGTCAGCCCGCAGCCGATGGCGGCCGCCTCCAACTAAGCAACGGGTTCCCGCCGGCGGGCGATGGCGGTTCGCCGTCCGCCGGCAGCCCCGGCCCCGATACGGACCTTAGATCGGGCCGGTGTCCTCCGCCGGCAGCCGATCCAGCGGCAACGTAAACTGGAAGACGCTCCCAGCACCGGGGCTGCTCTCGACCCAGATGCGCCCCCCATGCAATTCCACGATCTGCCGGCTGATGAACAGGCCCAGTCCCAGGCCGGTCTGCGGATTGTGGCGTACCGCCGCCCCGCGATAGAAACGCTGGAAAATCTGCGCCTGCTCGTCCGCAGTCAGACCCGGCCCCTCGTCGGCCACCTGCACCAGCGCCACGCGCGGCTCCGGCGTGGTCACCGTCACGCGCACCTCGGTCTCGCCCGGCGCGTACTTCACCGCGTTGCTCAGCAGATTCGTCAGCACCTGCTCGATCCGGGTCGCGTCAAACACGCCGGGCAACGTGGCCGGCGTCTGCACGACGAAGCGGTGCGTGCTGCTGAGCGCCTCACTGACCTCGACCGCCTGGCGCACAATAGCGACCAGATCGGCTTCGCGCGGCTGGAACTCGAACTTGCCGCTCTGCAAGCGCGAAATCTCCAGCAAGTCGTTCACCAGCCCGGCGAGCCGATCGGCTTGCCCGCTGATGAGGCTAAGCTGGCGCAGGTCTTGTTGGCGCGCCTCCTGCTCCTCCGGCGTTTTGACTTGCCCGGCGCTGAACGCGCGCACCATGCGCCGCTGGATCATCTGCGCCGAGCCTTTGATGGTGGTCAGCGGAGTGCGCAACTCATGGGAGACCAGCGACAAGAACTCATCGCGCGCCTGTTGAGCCGCCCGCTCGCTCTGGTAGAGTTGCGCGTTGCGGATCGCCACGGCGGTCTGGTTGGCGATGGTCAGCAGCAGGCTGAGGTCGGCCTCCGTGTAGGCATGGGGCGTATACGATTGGGCGGATATCGCGCCCAGCACCCGCCCCTCAAAAACTAGCGGCACAATGACCAGGGCCTCCGACAGCCGGTCGGCGGTACCGAAAGGTAGGGGCGCAATTGGCAGTTCGCTGCGCTGGCCCACCCGCAGGGGCCGCCGCGTGCGGACGACATAGCTGGTCAGGCCCGTGTCCAGCGGCTTGCTGCTCTTGGGATAGACTTCACTCAGATCGACAACGAACTCGTAGCGCAGCAACGCGGCATCGGCGTCGTACAAGGCCACCAGGAACGCATCGGCGGGCATCACGTTGCGCACCTGTTCGTAGCAGATGCGGAACAACTCGTCCGGATCGAGCGACGCGGAGATGTAGCGGGCCATCTCGGTCACAGTCGCCAGCCGGTTGGCCCGCGCCTGCATCTCGTCGAACAGCCGGGCGCGTTCAATCGCCGCCGCGCACCGCTCGCCCACTTCGGCCAGCAAGGCCAGATCCCGGCCCGTGAAGGCGTGCTTACTGGGGCTGTTGACCTGCAAGATACCGATCACTCGCCCTTCCACCATCAGCGGCACGGCCATATAGGCGCTGATCTTGCGGTTGGTGCCGGTTGTGCGCATCACCGGGCGCACGGCCTGCTCGGCGTCCAGGTCATTGCTGAGGTAAGGCCGGCCATGAGCCGCCACCCAGCCGGAGATACCCGCGCCCACCGGCACGCGCACCTGCCGGGCCTCCGCGTCGATGACCCCACACATCGCGCGGATCTCTAATTCCTGCGCCTTGTTGATCAGGGCAATCGATCCGCCTTCAAACGGCATCACCCGCGCCAGCTCGGCCAGGCTCTCAGTCAAGATCTCATCCAGGCTCAGGCTCGAACTGACCACGGCGGCGATGCGATCCAGCAGGCTCATCTCAGCCACGCCGCGCCCCGCCTGGCCGCGCAAGAGAACCAGTTCGATGGCCTGCGCGGCCAGCCCGGCCACAATCTGTAAGCGCGCCAGGACGGTCTCCGGCAGCGGGGAGTTGATCAAGAGGGCAAGGGTGCCGGTGGCCGCGCCGGTGCCAAGCGGGAGCAAGAACCAGGAGGCGGTCCCGGCGGACGCGGCGGGCGCCCAGGCGCGCGGCATCGTGGCGGAGGCCACCTCGGCCAGGATGGACCGCGGGGGCGGTCCGGCAGCCGGTTCGCTCGGCGGATATGCCGCGCGCAGGCTCAACAATTCGGCGGCGGGCGGCGCCGAGTCGCCGCCCGCGTGCTCGCTCAGCAGGTAGAGCGCGGTGCGGACCACGCACCCGCCGAGGAAGATCTGGCTGAGATCAAAGAGCGATTGGACCGCCGCTTCCAGAGTCTCCGCGCCGCGCACGTGCTCCATGGCATGAAAAATCGCGTCCAGCGAATCGCTGGCGCTAGCGGGCGAGACGGAATCGGAGCCGGCCAAAGGGAATCCTCCCGGATAGATCGCGCTGAGCACGGAGTTTGGGCTGTTAACCGGATTGTTGAATTATACATTAGAACGCCGCCCGCCTATACATCGTTACCCCTACCTCGCGCCGGGGTCCCCGACGGATTACCGCCGTGGGCGTCCCGCCGCCTTGCGACCGCCCAAAGCAACCTGGTATACTTAACCGATACGGCATCCGGCGACTCCCAAAAAGGGTGTAGCGGCACAACCTGTTTTGCAGCAAGTTCGTTATGGTCTATAGATGAATCCGGCGCCCGGAGTAGCCGGTCGTATCGGGGTGCGCGGAGGGCCGCGCACCCGCCAACCCGACACACTGAGAGGAGCTTATTCGCATGCATCGATCCCCCGCCCGCGCGCGTCACCTGATGCTGATGGTCACGCTGCTGACCCTGCTGGCCGCGCCGCTGGCCGGCCTGAGTGGAGCACAGCCGGCCCACGCCCAGGCGACCGTGCCGAGCACCTGGACCAAAGGGTTTGTGATGATCGGCTATGGTCCCGATCCCTACAAGGTCACCAATGTGCCCGCGGCGCTCGCCGCGCTGAAGGCCACCGGGGCCAATACCGTGGCCCTGGCCCCGATCTGGTTCATGGACAACGCCACATCAACCACGATGGGGCCGAAGCCCGAATCGGGCACCCCGTCCGATGAGTCGACCGTGGCCGCCATCCGCGAGGCCCATCGCCTGGGCTTGCGCGTCATGATGCGCCCGTACATCGACGTGAGCGACGGCACCTGGCGCGCCGATATCGCCCCGCGCGATGTGAACGCCTGGTTCGCCAACTATACCGCCTTCATCAACCACTTCCTCGATATGTCCCGCACGGAGGGCGTGGAAGAGTTCACCGTTGGCGTCGAGTTGATCAACATGACCGACCCGCAGTACGACGGCAAGTGGCGGGCGCTCATCGCCCAGAGCCGTGCGCGTTACTCCGGCCAACTGACCTACTCGGCCAACTGGGGCAAGCACACGCGCAACGAGTACAAGCAGATTGGCTTCTGGGACGCGCTCGATTACATTGGCCTGTCCGCCTACTTCCCCATTTCGCTGAAGGACAACCCCAGCACCGAGGAAATGGTGCGCGGCTGGAGCAATTACACCGATCAGGTCGGCCAGACCTATAACTGGATCAGCGAGATTAAGGAAACCGCCGACAAGTACCACAAGCCGGTTGTCTTCACCGAGATCGGCTTCGGCTCCTACAGCAACTCGCCGGGCCGCTGGGATGTCACCCAGCACGCCGGCACCTTGAGCCTGGAGGCACAGCAGCGTGCCGTCGATGCGACGTTCCAGGCGTTTGTGGGCCAGCCCTGGTTCCACGGCATCTACTGGTGGCACTGGGAGCCGTATGCCGGGGGCGGCGGCGCCAAGGACCTGAGCGATACCTTGAACAACAAGCCCGCCGAGGCGACAATCACCCGTTGGTTCGGCGGCAGCGGCCAGCCGCAGCCCTCGCCGCAGGCCACCCCGCCGCCGCAGCCCCAACCCGGTTTGCCGCCCGGCGTGACCCCGCGCCCCGCGCCCGCGCCCGGCCAGGCCGGAGTGAATAACCCGGCCTTCAACGCCGTGCCGTCGCCTGGCCCCGATACCGCCACGGCAGTCTACTTCGCCCCGACCGGGCATACGCTGCACGCCGGATTCCTCGACTACTGGAAGAGCCACGGCGGCCTGGCGATGTTCGGCTACCCGATCTCGGAGGAGTACTGGGAGATCAACCCGACCGACGGCAAGCCCTATCTGGTGCAATACTTCGAGCGCCAGCGCTTCGAGTACCACCCGGAGGCCCCCGCGGGCAGCCAGGTCCTGCTCGGCCTGCTGGGCGTGGCCCTGGTGAACGGGCGCACCACCGGCGCGTTTGCCGCCGTGCCCTCGCCCGGCCCGAACACGGCCACGCGGGTCTTCTTCGCGCCGACCGGCCACACGCTGAGCGACCGCTTCCTGAGCTACTGGCAGCAGTACGGCGGCCTGGCGATGTTCGGCTACCCGCTGAGCGAGCCGTTCCAGGAGGTCTCGGCGACAGACGGCAAGACGTACATGGTGCAGTACTTCGAGCGCGCCCGCTTCGAGTACCACCCGGAGAACAGCGGCAGCTTCTACGAAGTGCTGCTGGGCTTCCTGGGCCGCTGGTACGCCGGCAAGCAGTAACGCCCATCCGCACACACGCAGAGGCGGCCCATCGGGGCCGCCTCTGTCTATTTACTCAGAGCTAACTGCTTGAGTGCGTCTGGATGCGGGCCGGTGCGCACCGGTTACTGTGATTACGCCGGCTCGGTCCACTCGTGCGCCAGCCGGACCCTGGCCGTGCGCGGCAGGTCCACGCTGCTGGTCCCGATGAGCAGGTCGAAATCGCCGGCATCGGCCACCCAGGCGGCGCGGGTATCGTCGAAGTAGGCCAGCGCGCGCATGTCCAGCTTGAGGACGACGTTCTGCGTCTCGTTCGGCTGCAACGAGACTTTCGCAAAGCCCTTAAGCTCTTTGTTTGGCCGCTCCAGGCGCGCTTCGGGGTCGTGGACGTAGAGCTGAACCACCGTCTGCCCGGCCCGGTCGCCGGTGTTGCGTACGGGGACCGTGACGGTGAGTTCGCCGCCGGGTTCCAGGCTGTCCCCGCTCAACTGCGGCTCGCCAAGCTCGAAGCTGGTGTACGAAAGCCCGAAGCCGAACGGGAACAGCGGCTTCAGACTGGCCTTATCGACGTGGCGATAGCCGATGTACAGCCCTTCACTGTACTCGACCTCGCCGGCTTCTCCGGGATACCGGCGGTCCGGCGTTTCGGGATGCACCGGGTCGTCCTCGACGCGGGCGGGGAAGGTTTGCGGCAGCCGCCCGCCGGGATCGGCCCGCCCCAGCAGGACATCGGCGGCGGCGTAGCCCGCCTCCTGGCCGGGGAACCAGGCTTGCAGCAGCGCCCCCACCTGGTCCAGCCAGGGCATCAGCACGGGGCCGCCCGTCTGCAGCAGCACGATGGTTTTGGGGTTGGCTTGCGCGACCGCCCGGATGAGATCATCCTGCCGGCCCGGCAAATCCAGCCCCCACCGGTCGACCCCTTCCGTCTCCCAGTCGCCGTTGCTGCCGACGCAGACGACGGCGTAGTCGGCCGCGGCGGCCAGCCGGGCGGCGTCCTGGATGCTGGTTGCGGGGAGCGGCTTGCGGAAGCCGAAGCGCACGGCGCTCATCGCGGCGATGCCCATCTCCACCAGCTTCGGCGCGAACTCGATGACCGCCTCGTGATCGCCGGCGCTCAACGAGTGGCGGACGCGGATCTCGGCGCTGCCGAAGCCGAAGTAGCCGCCGCCGGGCTGATATTTGTCCCAATTGTCGATCACCTCTTCGCCGTCGATGGACAGGCGGCTCAGCCCGGCGCTCATGAGGCTAAGCTCGTACTCGCCCGCCTCGGGCACATGGATGGTGCTGGTCAGGCGGGCGCGGAAATCGGCGGGGACGCCCGCGGGCAGCGCGAACCACATGACTTCGCCCAACGCGCGCTCCTCGCGGGCCAGGACGGCGTCGCCGCCAGCGCCGCGGTACTCGATCTGCATGGGCGCAGGCGAAATGGGGAGGAACTTGTCGTTCTCGCAGCCCACCGCATAGGTGACGTTTGCCTCGCCGAGCGCTTCGCGCAGACCGTCCAGGGGTGAAACGCGCCGGTGAGCGTTCATCTGCGCACTCCCGCCGCCCATCACCTGCGCCGTGGCGGCATTCGGCCCGACCACGGCAACGCGGGCGCCCGGCGGCAGCGGAAGCAAGCCCCCGGCGTTTTTCAGCAACACCGTCCCCTCGGCCCCGGCCCGGCGGATCAACGCGCGCGTATCCGCGTACTCCTCCTCGCGTTCGGCGGCATCGCTCACGTCGCGCGGCTGGGCGAAGGTGCCGGTGCGCTCGATCAGCCGCAAGATGTTGCGGACCGCCGTCCGCACGGCCGCGCGAGTGGCTTCGTCCGCTTCCGCTTCGGCCGCCAGGTTCTGCCGGGCCTTCGCTGGTCCCGGCATCTCCAGGTCAAGCCCGGCGCGCACGCTCGGACCGGCCGAGTGGGTGCCGCCCCAGTCGCTCATCACCAGACCGTCGAAGCCCCACTGGTCGCGCAGGATCGTGGTCAACAGCCGTTTATTCTCGCTACAGTAGGTCCCGTTCAGCTTGTTATACGCGCTCATCACGGCCCAACTGCGGCCTTCCTTGACCGCCATCTCGAAGGGCCGCAGGTACAGCTCACGGAGCGGGCGTTCGGCAATCACGCTGTTGATCGTGCCGCGCTGGTACTCCGATTCGTTCCCCGCGAAGTGCTTCACGGTGGCCGCCACGCCCTCGTCCTGCATTCCCTGGATGTAGGCGACGGCGAGTTTGCCCGCCAAAAAGGGATCTTCGGAGTAGCTCTCGAAGTTCCGCCCGTTGTGGGTGCTGCGGAACAGGTTGACGGTAGGCGCCAGCGACACCCCCGCGCCCTTGTCATGAACTTCGCGGGCCAGCAGCCGCCCCACCTGGCGCAGCAGGTCCACGTTCCAGGACGAGCCGAGCGCGATCCCGACCGGGAAGGCCGCGGTTTTCTTCCCGCCGACGAGCGGGCCGCCACCGCGTGCGCCTGCCGGGCCGTCTGTGACCTTCAAGGATGGGATGTTCAACCGTGGAATGGCAACCGTTCGCCAGAAGTCGGCGCCGGCAAGTAGCGAGACTTGCTCTTGCAGCGTCATCTGGTCGAGGAGTTCGTCTATCCGCGCATCCGCGCGCTGTTGCCGGTCTATTGCAGTTTGCATGGGTTCGTACTTCCTTTCATGCCCTACCCGGTGTCCGCCGCCCCGGCCGCGATCATTGCTACCTTGTCCGACCTCGCGGTAGCGTATGCAACCCCCTTTGGCGCGGGAATGATCGAAGCAAATATCGTACCCGATCACAGCCGATTGGGAGCCGGGGAGCTACGGAGCGCGCCGGCCCCGGAGCGGCCTACCTGCGGCAGCCAAGATCTGTTAGAATTCAGAAAGTACGCCCCATGCACCGGGCTATTGACTACCGACCTGACACTAGATGGAGATGCTGATCCCCATGCACGCCGATCACTCGAAACCGGCGGGCCACCGCGCCCGCCTTGCCGTTTTTCTCGTCGCCGCGCTGTTGACGGTGCCCGCCCTGCTGGGCCTGGCGGCGACCAGCGCACCGCGCAGCCAGGCCGCGCCCGCCCTGGCCGAGTTCAGCGCCAACCTCCGCCTGAACCAGGCGCAGACCGATCAGCAGCAAGAGCCGACCCTGAGCATCAATCCCAAGGACCCGCGCATGATCATCGCGGCAGCCAAGGATTGGCGCAGCGGGCGCAAGGAAGTCTGGCACTACCGATCCAGCGACGGCGGCGCCACCTGGACCGACATGCATCTGCCCGGTCTGCCCGCCGACTTGCCCAACCAAAGCGACCCAGTGGTCATCTACGACGCCGACGGCGTGGCTTACACCAGCATCATCGGCTACAACGATGCCGATTTCACCAAGGGCGGGCTATTCGTCGCGCGCTCGACGGACAACGGCGCGACCTGGAGCACGCCTGTGGCGGCGACCAAAAATAGCGACAAGATCTTCAACGACAAAGAATGGCTGACGGTGGACCGCAGCAACACGGCCACGCGGGGCACGCTCTACCTGACCTGGACCCGCTTCACCACCATCTCCGAGCGCCAGGATCGCGGCGACATCGTAGAGATCCGCTCCACCGACGGCGGCGCCACCTGGAGCGACCCGGTACAGATCAGCCGCGCGCAGGACCAGACTGATGTGCAGGGGTCCTTCCCGGCAGTCGGGCCGGGCGGCGACCTGAACGTGCTTTATTACGACCAGACCAAAAGCCCCGCGCTCTGGGTGGGGCGCAGCACCGATGGCGGCAAGAGTTTCGCCCCGCCGGTCAAAGTGGCCGATGCCCACCGCATCCCCTCGCCCCTGCCCACCAGCAAGTTCCGCACGTTCATTCTCCCCGCCCTGGCCGCCAACCCGGTTGACGGCACGCTGGTCGCCACCTGGAACGACTACACGACCAACGCCGATATCCTGCTGGCGACATCCCGCGACGGCAACCAGACCTGGAGCGCGCCGGTGCGTGTCAACCAGGACGCCGGCAGCGCCGATCAGTTCTTCCCATCCGCCGTGTTCGGACCGGACGGCGTGCTGCACGTGGCCTGGCTGGACCGCCGCGACGACCCGCAGAA
>JAICKM010000695.1 GCA_025927935.1 Chloroflexia bacterium
ATCCGTGACAAGAGCGCAGCGGCCCCACCCAGTCCCATCCCGAACCTGGCCGTGAAACGTTGCAGCGCCGAGGGTACTGCCTCCTCAAGGGGGTGGGAGACTAGGCCGTCGCGGGTCTCTCTTTTTTTGGCAATGGCGCCCTGGTATAATCTACCAGGGCGTTTTCATTGCCCTGTGACATGCCTGTCCCCTTAGTAGTAGCTATGTTAGCCAATGGAGGACTTTATGCCGGAGCAGCAAGCCCCCCCTCGCGCGGAATCTCCAGTGCGCGTCCGCGGTGTGCGGGGCGCCACTTTCGTTGCCGAAGATACCCCGGCCGCCATCTGGGAGGCCACTCGCGAGCTATTGGAGGCCATTGCCGAAGCAAACGGGATCGATACCCTCGATATCGCGAGCGTCTTCTTCACCACGACGGTGGATCTGCGCTCGGCCTTTCCCGCCCGTGCCGCCCGCCAGCTTGGCTGGGTTGATGTGCCTTTGCTCGGCGCGGTGGAGCAGGATCAGCCGGCGGCGGCGTCTCGCTGCATCCGGGTGCTGGTACATTGGAACACCACCGCGCGCCAGGACGAGATCGTCCATGTCTACCTCCGCGGCGCCGACAGTATGCGCGTGGAGGATCCACCAAGCCATCTGAGCGCCGAGCCGCCGCACCATATGCCGGAGCCGCCCGGTGGCTGAACCGGAACATAGCGATAGCGCCTGGGTCCGCGAGGCGGAAATCGCGGTCGTGGGCCTCGGTTTGATGGGCGGTTCGCTGGCCGCGGCGCTGCGCGGCGGGAACGACCACCTGCGTCGCTGCCGCCGGGTCGTCGGTATCGCGCGGCGGGCCACTGCCCTGCCCCTGGCCGCTCCTTTGACAGACGAAGCAACCCTCGACCTCCAAACTGTTGCCCAGGCGGATGCGGTCGTTCTGGCCGTGCCACCCCGCGCCATTATCCGCTTACTGCCCCAGGTCGCCGCCCTCATGCGCCCCGGCGCCCTACTTACGGATCTCGGCAGCACCAAGAGCGCAATTGTAGAAGTTATGTCAACTCTGCGCGACGACATCCTGGTGGCCGGTGGGCACCCGATGTGCGGCAAAGAGGCGGGTGGCCTGGCGGCCGCCGATCCCAACCTCTACGAAAATGCGCCGTTTGTGCTCTGCCCTGTCCCTGGGCGGTCCGCGGTGGCCGTGGCGCGGGCGGCCGGTCTGGCGCGGGTGCTGGACGCCCGCCCACGCATCCTGGATGCCGCGCGGCATGATCGTCTGGTCGCCGCCATCAGCCACGTCCCCTACACCACCGCGGTCGCTCTCGTGGAGGCCGCCGAGTCACTCGCGGCGAGCGACGGCGACACGCTCTGGGAGCTGGCGGCGGGCGGGTTCCGCGATACCACCCGCGTCGCGGCAGGCGAACTTGATATGTGGATCGATATCTTACTGACCAACCAACCCGCGGTGCTGGACCAGCTGGACCGGCTAAACGCAGTCTTACAACACCTGCGCCAGGCCCTTGCCGCCGGCGATGTTGCACACCTCCGCACCGTCCTGGCGGCGGCCCAAACCCGCCGCCGGAGCCTCTTTCGCTAGCATATAAGAATTAGCGCAGAAGAATTTGACAGGCGCGAAAAACGTGGTATACTGAAGAAGATTACCGGATCTACGCTGCCCGTGGTCCGGACTCAGGTTTCCAATCCCCATATGGCATTCCACGCCGGGACCGGCCACCCCGCGACGTTCTACGCAGGAGGCACCAGCCTACCATGGCCCACTGGACATTCATCACTAATCACGGGCAGGTTCTGTTAAGCATCGCCAAGAACCCCAACAACACCGCACGTCAAATCGCTGATGAGGTGGGTATCACCGAGCGCGCCACGCAAAGCATCATCGCCGATCTGGAAGAATCCGGCTACCTGACGCGGCATCGAGTCGGCCGCTGCAATGTCTACGATCTGCATCTCGAAGGACCGCTACGGCATCCCAGCCAGGCGGGACACACGGTCGCCGAAGTCTTAAGTCCGCTACTGGCCCCGCGCCGCCGTGGGCGGACCAACCATCGCACCGCGGCAGCAGTCGTGAACCCGGTCCATCAGGATGTGGCGGAGTTAACGCAAGTCGCATCGTGAGGATGCATGACTAACTGGGGACTCATTGGCCTCGGCAAAATCGCGGATGTGCGCGTGGCTCCGGCCTTTGCGCGCTCCGCGACCGAGCGACTCTACGCGGTTGCCGGGCGCGATACGGAGCGGACAGCCGGGTTTGCCGCCCGGCACCTCGCGCACCCGCGCACCTTGGCTGCCCTGCTCGCCGATCCGGCGGTCACGGCGGTCTACATTGCCGCGGCCAATGATCTCCACGCCGAGTACACCCTGGCCGCCGCGGCAGCCGGGAAGCATGTGCTCTGCGAAAAACCCCTCGCGCGCACGCTCGATGAGGCCGAAGCCATGCTGGAAGCGTGCCGGGCGGCGGGCGTGCTGCTGGGCACCGCTTTCATGATGCGCTTCCATCCCATCCACCAGATGATCCGCGACCTGATTGCCCGCGGGCATATCGGCCGGCCGCTCCAGGCTCGTGTCCAGAACGGCTTCTTCCTGAGGCCCGAACGCCAGACCTGGCGGATCGACCAGGAGGCGTCAGGGGGCGGGCCGCTGATGGATGTTGGCAGCCATGCCGTGGACCTGCTCTGCTTTGTCACCGGGGCGCGAGTCAGGGAAGTGGGGGCCTTTGCCGCTCGCCAGGCGCTGACCGGCAGCGCGGAAGATACCGCCGTGGTCAACCTAGTGCTGGACAACGACATGCTGGCCCAGGTAAACGTCGCCTTCAACACCCCTTACAGCCGGACCTGCCTGGAAATCCACGGCAGCGAAGGCAGCATCATCGCCACCGGCACCATCGGCCAGGTGGCCGAAGGCTACGGCGAAATCACCACCGCCGCCGGCACCCGCCCGATTGACTACACCCCCCGCGACCTGTACCAGGGCGAGATCGAAGCCTTTGGCCGCGCGATTCGTGGCGAAGAGCCGCTGAGCATCACCGGCGAGGCGGGACTCGACAACCTGCGCACCCTGCGCGCCGCCTACCGCTCCTCCCACTGGGGCGGCGCCGCCACACTCACCGACAGCGCCGGGGACTAAGCCGGCTTCCCGCTATAAACAGCAATTGCGCCGCAAGCGGAGTCTCTAACCATGCAGCCTGCCATTTCCGTCATCACCCTGGGTGTGCGCGATTTAGACCGGGCGCTGGTCTTCTATCGCGACGGTCTGGGTTGGCCCACCGAAGGCATTACCGGCACCGAGTTTGAAGGCGGGGCGGTCGTCTTCTTCCGGCTGACCAGCGGTAGCATCCTGGCGCTCTGGCCCCAGCAGGAATTAGCCCGCGATGCCAACTTACCTCCTGCCGAACCCGGCGCACCCGCATTCAGCCTGGGCCATAACGTCCGCTCCAAGGCCGAGGTAGATCGCATTCTCGCCCAGGCTGAACAAGCTGGAGCGACCATCACCGACCCGGCGCATGATCGGGTCTGGGGTGGCTATTCCGGCTACTTTCGCGATCCGGACGGGCACCTATGGGACATTGTCTGGAATCCCCAGTTGTTGCCCGACTGAAGCCGAAGCCCAGGATGACTTCTGCGCTATGGCGACAAAACAGCCCTCTACCACCGGCGGTAGAGGGCTGTTTCAGGTTATGCGCTGCACGCGCAAATATTAAAGCTGCACAAACTTCCCGGTATCGTCGCCCGCCGGGTCCAGGCGTTGCGTGTTGGCCTCCGGGGTCGCGGGCGGGGCGGATGGCGCTTCGGGCTTCCCCGCGGATTCCGCTTCGCCGGCGGG
>JAICKM010000304.1 GCA_025927935.1 Chloroflexia bacterium
GGCGATGGGCGTCCAGCGTGTCGGTGGCGGCATCCGTGGTGCAGAGCAGGGCGATCTGCAAGCGGTCGAGCAGGGCGCGCGGTGTGAACTCCGGGCGCGCCAGTTGCGCTTCGAGATGGTCATAGATGCGCTGGGCACTATCGCCGTTCAACTGCTCCTGCACGCCGAACAGATTGACCAGCTCATCGGCCAGCCAGAGGCCGGTCGGCGTGCCGCGAAAGAGGTAGAAATGCTCGGCGAAGCGCTGCCAGATGCGATGGGGGTCGGTCTCCACGGGCGTGCCGTCGCGGGTGGGCACGCCCAGATCTTCCAGCCGGACACCCTGGCTGTAGAGCATACGAAAGACGTAGTGGTCCGGGATAATGAACAGGTCGGCGGGCGTGCCGAAGCGGGCGGCGGGATCGGCCAGCAGCGCGGGGGGCACGTGACCATGCGGGCTGACCACCGGCAGGGCTTTGACCGTTGCATAGAGCGTGCGCGCCACCGCCCGCTGAGTCGGGTCGGCATGAAAACAGCGGTCGGGCGAGAGGGTCCACGGAATGCTTGCCATCAGGTTAATCCTTCTTCTTAGGTGGCCTGGCCCTGCGCGGGCCGCACGATATTAAAGGCTTCCAATAGCGGCCTTGCTTTATCGCGCTTAACCTATTGTAGCACCGAATCAACCGGCTGGGGTATCCGTCACGCCGCCGGGCATGATACAACAAGTGATACAGTTGGCCGCTGGATCGTTTGCGCCGATCGGGCCGCAATGCTCTAAACGGCGGATACCGCTTCCCGGTACGCGCGGGGCAGCCTGCTACCGTTGTGCGAGTCGCAGGAAGGCGCCTTGCTGAAGGCGGCGGCCCGCTTACCGGCTAGGGTACGAGGGCCGGTTCGCCCGTGGACTGCGGAGGGGGGATCGGCCTGGGGATGGTGGGGATCGGGGGAATGGGGGTTAGCGTCGGCGGCAGCAGCCGGAAGGGCGTTTTTACGGCGAAGCTAAACGGCCGGTCGATCGTGGGCACAGGTGTCGGCCAGTTCGCGACCATCTGCTCCCACTGCGCAACCGCCTCCTCGCTCATGCCCACCGTGTCGTACAGCATGGGCGGGCGGGAGTTGGCAAAGCTAAGGCGGGCGATGGTGAAATGGAGTTGGAGCGCCGGTCGCTCCTCACGGCTATCCGGCCCGGCAAAGAGCGCCCATTCGCCGTACTGCTCGTCGTGAATCGCAGGCGGCCTGATCGGGGTCTCCGCTGCCGGCACGACGATCCTCTGCAAGCGATATGCCTGTCCCTGATCGTCCGTGAGGCTCAACGCCGTGCTCTCTATCCGGGAGGATGGTCCCACGGCATGCCCGCTGACCAGGTACCCGATCATGATCACATCGCTGTCGGCGTAAACGCGGCGCACGGCGATAGTCCACCCGGCGACCGTTTGCTGCACATTGACTGCCTGCGGCACATGCGTCCGCAGGATCTCGTCCAGCCGAGGGTCGTTCATCTCAAACTGGTCGAGGAGGCAGGTGAAATCCACGTTCGCGGCCGCCGGATCGCAGCCGGGCGCCGGGTCCAGCGTCTGGGACATCGGCATCATGCGGCTCCAGGGGTCCGAGTTGTTTGGCTGCGGCGATGGTGATCCGCCGATGAGGCCGGCGCTGTGTGTGGAATCAAAGAAGCCCCCGGCGACCAGGATGCCGGCCATGACCACCAGGAGCAACAGGGTCGCGACCCAGACCGCGCGCCGGCTGCCGATCTCCGCGCGTTCCGGCGGCAAAGATTGAGGACCGAGGGCCGGGGCCAGGTGGTTCCAGAGTTGATCGGTCCGCTGGGCGGGCGTGTAGCGTGCAGCGTAGTACTCCCGTAGCCGCTCCCCAAGGTCGCGGTCTTCTTCATCGTGATGTTCGCTCACAGTCTAACTCCCTCTTGGACCGCTGGACTGTCCGTCACGTCGCGGAGCTGCGTGCGCAGGCTGCCCAGGGCACGATGCAGGCGGGATTTCACGGTGCCGACCGGGACCCCGGTGAGCCGGGCGATCTCGGCGAGATCCAGGTCGGCGAAATAGCGTAGCGCGAGGACTTGCTGCTGCTCGGGACTGAGTGTGCGCAAGGCAGCGCCCAGGGTATCGGCGGGGCCAGGCCAGGTCCAGGGTGCGAATGGCGGATCGGTCGCGTGGCCGGCCAGGATGGCGCTGGTCAGGGGCAGCCAGGTGGGGACGCGGCGGCGGGTCTGCTTGCGGGCGCGATGGGCGACGATGCACAGAAGCCAGGGCCGGAACGGGCGCCCCAATTGGAAGCGCGGGATGGCGCGCCAGACGTCGAGCCAGGCCTCCTGCACGGCATCTTCGGCCAGGCTGTGGTCGCCCAGCAGCGCGAGCGCGGTGCGTTCGGCCAGCGCGGCATAGGTGTCCATGAGCCGGCGGAAGGCGTACTGGTCCCCCTGGCCGGCCTGGCGAATCAGCTCGTCGTCCAATGCATCCTCCTACGGTCCCGCCCGCCGGCGGGATCGGCGGCGTGGGCGAACGCTCTATATATAATAGCCGGGAATCTCTCGAAAAGGTTCCCTCGTTTCGCAGGAGGTCTGTGCAGGGGTACGAGCGGGGAGGCACGGACTGGGTGCGCGGGGCGCGCGCGAAAGGCGGCGCGCCCTGGCTGCGAAAGAATGCGATCCCCGACATGCGGGGGCCGGGCGGAAAACTCACTCCACTGGGGAACTGGGCGCTTGCATGCGCGCCAGCAGGCGCTGCTGGCGGCGTAGCTCACGGGCCAGCGGCTGATACAGCGGGCGTTCCCCGCCGGCATCGGGGTAGCCCCACAGCCCTGTCGGACACTGGCGCTCGTTGTCCCAACCGGGATAGTCGGTGATTGGATAGAGACAGACCCCGGCGATAGGGAGCTTGGCCCGCAGTGCGGCGCGCACCTCGCGCCCGACATAACGCAGCCACGGTGCCCGTCCGTCGCCCTCCGTGCCCACCTCGCTAAGCAGCAACGGGCGGTGGTAGCGGGCGTAGACCTCGGCCAGCAGATCGCGCAGCGGCCGGTAGCGCGGATGCCCCTGCTTGATCTCCGGGCCGTTGTAGATCCACTGGTTCCAGGGGTAGTGATTTACACCCAGGATATCCAGGTAGCGCGCTTGCCCGCCCAGCTCCGGCCGCCGATACCCGGCCAGCATATCCCAGCTTTCATACTGGGCCATATGCGCCTTCCTGGCCGTCTCGCGTTCTTCGGGTTTGTCAGGATCTGCAACGACGTTGATCAAGGGATCGGGATGCACGATCCGCGCGGTGGGCGCGACCGTCCAGACGGCTTCAATGGCGGCAATGGCGGCGCGGACCAACTGCGCCTTGATCTCGGCGTTGCGCCCCAGGGCAAAGGGGTTAAGGAAGCCATCCGTGCCGGCCCCCCAGGTCACAAAGGAGATTTCGTTGACCGGCGCCACCAGCGGCGGGTAGCCGGTTTCTTCGACCACGAGCCGGGCGAAGGCGCCGGCTAGTCCGCCGAAGCGCGTGACAAAGGCCGGCGCGAAGAAGTCGAGATCGTCGGGCCAGCCATAGTGGAACAGATCCCAAATCACGTCAACGCCGGCAGCGCGCGCTGCCCGCAAGGCCGGCAAGACGCTGGAGAAATCGTGGCGACCCGGCTGCTGCTCGATCAGATGCCACCGGATACCGTCGCGCGCCGTGTATAAGCCGCTAGCGCGGCAGCGGGCGTAGTCGTCAATGGCGAAGCGGTCGTGTCCCGTGGCGGCGACGAGGTCGAGCCGGTGTCCGTCCAGGCGCCGATGGGTTGAGCATTCAAAGCCCGCCAGAAAGAAACTCTTGAAAGGCGAATCGGCAACGGTAGAGACTGTCATAGGCTTGCTGGTGGGCGCATTAATTGGATTCGCACCGGCTACCTGGGTGGGGACGATCTCCGACGGCACCGTGGAACGCCCGATTCAACAGGCCACTGGTCAGGCCGCCCGCATAACATGTCTACTGGCGCTTTGGCAAACTGCCACCTTGCTGTCGCCGATCCCGCGTAATCCGGCGGCTAGCTCCGCTTTCCAGCGCCGGCTCAACCGCGGCTGATGCGCAAGATTACATAACCTGCCGCAGCTGTGAGCGCAACTACTCCAGGATCTGTTCGAGCAATGGCTCCATCATGCTTGTGTCCAGGCCGCCCGGCTGCAACGCCCGGATCGCCCCGGTTCTGTCGATGAACACGTGCATCGGAATCCCGGTCAGGTAATAGCGGCGGCTCACGGCACCGTCGCTGTCGAGGATGAACTGCCACCTGAAGCCCCGCCGGGTCACGAAGTCCCGCACCCGGCCGGCGTCTTCCTTAACGTCCACACCGAGGATAATCAGCCCCTGGCTCTGATACCGGGCGTAGAGCTTCGCCATCTCCGGCATCTCCGTCTGGCAAGGGACACACCAGGTGGCCCAGAGGTTTAGCCAGACGGGATGCCCGCGGTACTCGTGCAAGCTGATGGGCTTGCCGTCTAGATCGGGCAGGGTGAAGTCGGGGGCCAGGTAACCGGTGAACGGCGCTTCGGTGGGGATCGCGGTGGGCGGCGGGGCGGAGGTGAGCGGCACGTTCGCGGTCGCAGCCGTGGGCGGGACTTGGGTGCCGTCCGCGCCAGGTGCTGCCTGGCAACCGGCCAGGGCTAGGCCGAGCGCCAGCGCCAACAACCGGCCCACCGCTGCACGGCGGGCGCCACCTGCACGGTAGGTCATCACCCGGCATTCGGCGCCAGGGCGACGGGCGCGGCTACATACGGCACCGTCTGCGGCCCTTCGGGCAAGACCGCGATGCGCGCATTGGGGCCGAAACGCTGCAACAGTTCGCCCAGGGCCGCCTCGATGTTGCTGATCGGGGTCAGCATGGCCCGGCGCACGGTGTCGGGATCGAGCGACGAGTACAGATAGACCTGTGCCTTGCGCTGCACCAGCGCCTGCGTTTGCGCTTCCCACTGGTCATACAGGGCGAAGCCCGGCGCCTCGATCAGCGTCAACAACTCATCGGGCGTGGGCCGCATTTGCAGCAACTGTTTGAAGTTGCCATGATCGGGGATGCCGTCGCTGCACTCGGCGGCGGCCACGATGGCCCCGCCAGGCCGCACAATGCGCGCCGCTGCGCTCATGCCTTTCACTGCCTGGTACAGATTCTGGTCCAACGGATAGCCGCTGTTGGTGGTAATCACGATATCGAAGGGCGCATCTACAGGCCGCGTTGCGTGCTCGGCCACGAAGCGGCAGCCGGCTTCATGCGCGGTGATGTAGTGCCCGGCCCAGACGGCCGTGATCTGCCGCCGGTTGTTGAGCGCCACGTTGACCATGAATTCCGGCGGCGCCAGCGCGACGGCCTCGCGGATTTCGCCCTGCACCGGGTTGCCCGCCAGGCGGCCCCAGGTGGAGTCTGGGTGCCCGATCATCGTGGCGTTATGCAGGTGCATGATCGTCTGAATCCCGGCCAGCGCCGGCACGATTCCCTTCGGGCCGCCGCTGAAGCCGGCGAAAAAATGCGGCTCGATGAAGCCGGTGGCAATGCGCACATCGGCGGCCAGGTATTCCCGGTTGATCCAGATCTCGCCGCCATAGCTCGTCCGGCCCAGGTAGCGCAACGCCGCCTCGTCAAAACCGTCGTGGTTGACGACGCGCACGGTCTCTACGATCTCGGCCCCCAGCATCTGCGTCAGCTCCTCGCGGGTATTGGCGCGATGCGAACCGGTGCCGTTGAGGATCACGAAATTTTCGCGCGGCACATGCGCGAGTTCCGCCAGGATCCAGGGTACCAGTCGCTCGCTGGGCGAGGGGCGTGTGATGTCCGCAATGACGATCGCCACACGATCCGTGGCGGCGACAAGATCCCGTAACGGCGGCGTGCCGATGGGCGCGCGAACCGCGTCCGTAAAGGCGGCCTGTTCATGTGGCAGGCCGGGTAGCTCCTCCGGCATGATTACCGTCGCGGAGTTGGGTACCTCAATCGGGAGACGGCCCCGTCCATATGCCAATTGTACCTGCATGGTGCCTCCTGCCGGCTAGCTTGCCCGGCGATGCATGAGCCGGTTCTGGAGCAGGACGACGACGAGGAGGAACGCGCCACGAATGACCGATTGCCAGAAGACACTCAAGCTGATCATCCCCTGCCCGTTCTCGAAGTTCAAGATGTTGAAGATCAGGCCGAGCAGCAAGGTGCCCGCCAGCGTCGCGCCCACCGTACCCATGCCCCCGGTCAGCAGCGTGCCGCCGACTACGACCGCGGCGATGGTGGACAATTCCCAGCCGACCCCCTCGGCCGGCTGCCCGGCCCCGAACTGCGCAGCAAGAATCACGCCCGCCAGCCCGGCCAGCGCGCCGCTAAGTGTATAAACGGCGATCTTGATGCGATCCACCGGCAGCCCCATCAGCCGCGCCGCCTCTTCGTTGCCTCCCACGGCCAGAATGTGGCGCCCGTAAGCCGAATGATTGAGCACAACCGCGCCGATCAGGTAGGCCACGATCATAATCACGGCGGGGACCGGCAACCCCAGGAAGTCACCCTGGCCCAGGTAGGTGAAGCCGCTGTCGGTGGCGACCCCGACCGAGGTGTTGTTGCCGAATATCAGCGCGAGCCCCCGCGCGGCAAGCAGCATGGCGAGGGTCACGATAAAGGGCAGCATGTTTAACCGCGCGATAATCACCCCGCTGAGGAACCCGACCAGCGTCCCGGCCAGGACGCCTGCCGCCGTGGCAGGGAGCAGGCCGGCCGGGCTGACCAGTGCGGCCACCACGCTGCCGAGCGCAGCCACCGCGCCGACCGAGAGGTCGATGCCGCCCGTGATGATCACAAAGGTCATGCCCAGCGCGATCAACCCGAACATCGAATTGTAGCGCAGCAGCGTCGAAATGTTATAAGTGGAGAGGAAATTGTCGTAGCGCAACGTCCCGAACAGGACCAGCAGGACCAGGGCGACGAGCACGCCCTGCCGTTGCAGGATGCTGGTGGCCCGCGCCAGCGCGGGAGAAGGCGTGCGACCGGGCGCCTCTGTCTCTACCGTAGCCATGAGCGGTGGTCTCCTCCCTTTAGACCAGGCGCGGGCGCTGGATGTAGACCGCGGCCAGAATAATGCCCGCTTTGACCACCAATGCGGCCGCGTCGGGGATGCCGTGGGCGAGCAGGGTATAGCGGATCAGTTGCATGATCAACGCGCCGATTAGCGTGCCGATGATGCTGGCCCGGCCCCCGGTGAGCGGCGTGCCGCCCACGGCCACGGCGGCAATCGCGTCGAGTTCCATCCCCTGCCCAACATTGTTAGCATCGGACGATGAGTTAATAGCGATCACGATCAGCCCGGCGATGCCCGAGAGCAGCCCGCTGATTGCGTAGACGGCCAGCTTGATACGACGCACCGGCACCCCGGCCAGGCGGGCGGCGCCTTCATTTCCGCCGACGGCTAGCACATAGCGCCCGAAAGTGGTCGCCCGCATGGCCCAGGCCGCGAGCGCGACGATCACCAGCATCAGGATCACCTGGAAAGGGATGCCCATTGGGCGGCCCATGCCGATGAACTGGAAGGCGGGGTTCTGGAAGGTCTGCAGATTGCCGTTGGTTAGCACTTGCGCGATCCCGCGCCCGGCGATGAACAATACGAGCGTGGCGATAATCGGCTGGATACGGAAATTGGCCACCAGGCTGCCGTTGAACAGCCCAAACAGGCCCGCCACCAGTACCGGCACCACGTAGGCCAGCGGGATGCCGACCGCTGGATTGTTCAGCGGAGGAATCGAGCTATTGAAAATAAGTGGCGCCAGGGCACCGGCAATCGCCATCAGCGCCCCGACCGAGAGGTCAATCCCGCCGGTCGCGATCACCAGCGTCATGCCGGCGGCGACGATGACGATGGTGGCGACCTGGGTCAGGTTCACGTTGACGGTGAACGGGTTGAGGAAATTCGGCGTGAAGACGACATTGTAGACGATGAGCGCCAGCAGGGCCA
>JAICKM010000429.1 GCA_025927935.1 Chloroflexia bacterium
CGCTTCCGCGCCCTGGTGGCGCAACTGCTGGAACACGAGGGGCGGTAGAGATTTGCAGCAGAAGGCC
Organism: Chloroflexia bacterium; assembly: GCA_025927935.1. The sequence goes on from JAICKM010000429.1 coordinate 68, forward strand.
ACTGAACTGGAAAGGACTAAGATAACGGGAAATGGAGCCAACGTTGAATAGCTTAGAAGGCAGCCTTTTGACCGCTACTACCTGGACACAAGCAGGCGATCTGATTATTCAAGCGGTAGATGTCAACGAACATCCAGTTGAGGTTCGGTTTCACAATATCTGCTTTTTCAAGCTAGTCGGGTCTAGGGTGCACGACTGGAACGACAGTAACGAGATCTGGAAGCTACACGAAATTGCAGACTCACCCCTGTTACGGGAAGTAGTTTCGGAGAATGGCGCTTACTGGCTACAGCAGCAATTTGGTGGCTTCTATAAGCGTGTCACTTCTGTTGAAGATCCACGCCTTCTCCGCCATATCGTCCTGCTTTCCGATTATCTTGATCTTGAGATATTGTGTACCGATTGTCAGATGGCTCTTTGAGGTGGAGTGTGGTCAGCTAGGTCCCGTCGCACTCCATCAGCACGCGTAGCCGAAAGTGACTATCGTTCGTGAAGCCATAGGCCCGGCGCTTAATCAGCTTAATCTTGTTGTTGCAGCCCTCCACCACTCCGTTGCTGTGGCGCTCCACGAAGTAGTTCAAAATTGGCTCCCACCAGCGCTCCACGAAGGCCGCTAGCTTCGCGAACCCCGCTAGGCCGCACGCCCGCGCCTTTTTCACCCACCACCCCAGCCGGATCGCCGCCGCCTGCCGGCTCGCGGCCTCCTCGTACATCCGCCGCAACCGCTCCTTGAGGTCATAGGCCACTCCCAGCACCGGGTAGAGCTGCCCAGCTGCCCGTACCCACGCTTGATCTTCTGCGGCCAAGTCCACTCCGTTGCGTAGCAGGCGCCCCCGTAACTCTTGCAGTTCCGCCCGTTCCCCCGCCGCGCGGCCCCGCTGTTGGGCGATCCGGGTCTGATTGAGCACGGCGTTGACCTGTTTTTGGACATGGAATCGATCCCCGGTGCGCCGCGCCTGCGGAAACAGCTCGGCGGCCACGTCGTGGTAGGGTTCCCAGAAGTCGGCCGTCACTTCCGCGACTTGGGCGCGCAGGTCGTCCGGCCAGTCGGCAAAGTAGGCCCGCACCGTTGCTTTATCACGCGCCGGCAGTTGCTCCAGCACCATCCCGGTCTCGCCGTTCACCACCACCAACTTGAAATCGCCCCGGCCTTTGCGGACCGCAATTTCGTCCAGCCCCAGCACGCGCACGGGGGTGGCGGGCGGCCCCACGGGATGCCGGGCCGCCGCGGTGGCATAGTACAGCCCTTCGACCAATTTGTAGCCCACCCCTTCGCGGCGCGCAACGGCGGCGATACTGGTGTCGCGGCACGCCGCCACGAGCGCGGCCGCATAGCGCCGCGTGGTCGTGGCGCGGGGGGCCACAGTGGCCGTCGGTTCTAAAAAGACCGTGCCGCAGGGGCGACAATGTAAGCGCCGCCGGGTGAGGAGCAACCAGGTGGGGTGGCCGGCCCAGGCCAAATCGCGGATGCGCCGCCGATGATACTGATGCACGCTCGTGGTCGGCTGGGCACAGATGGGACAGGCCACCGGGCCGGGGGCGAGCCGACAATGCAGCAGCAGCGTCTGGGTGTGGGCATCACGCTCGATAGCCGTCACTTGTATGCCTGCTAGGTCCAATACCTGGGTGAAGGCGGTCGGATCGCCGGGATTGATCCAGGCGGCCGCCTGGGGTATACTTTCGATGTCGGATCTCCTTGGGGTAGGGATTGGTGGTACAATCCGATCTTACCCAAGTAGGTCCGCCGCTGCAATTCACCACACTCCACCTCAAAGAGCCATCGTTAACAACCGGCATCGGATCTGCTTGCGTGTCAAAGGCGAAAAACTCTCCACCACCATTGGATCCAAAGACCAGAAATTCGACTGAGAATTCCGCATAAAGCCTATTTGTATAAATTACGTCCTCCAAATCATATAGCATAATGTAATTGGGCCCTAGCCATCCTTCCCCTCCATCGGAACGCAGCATAAACTGGACGTAGTCTTCAGGGAACGTCACTCCCAAATCCGTCTGGCCCTTTGCTATTTGCCCCATCGAAGCGCCCGGCCTCAGCACATCGAGGCAGCGTATAAACTTCCGCAATTTATCGGGCATTGTCGATCTTACCCTTGAACGGGCATAACAAGCTTATCACCCCCGGCAGGGATCGAACGCCGGGTCCTCCGCCGCGAGGTCGCCAAGATTCGGGTCGAGGGAGATGGCCTCGCCGAGCCATTCGAGCGCCTCCCGGCAGCGGCCCGCGTGGGCGTAGGCCCAGCCGACGCGGTAGGTCAGTTCGGGGTCGTCGGGCCAAAAGGCCAGGGCGCGCTGGAAGGATTCGACGGCGCCGAGCGGGTTGCCCGACCGCACGCGGGTGACGCCCAGGTTGTAGAGCGTGTCGGGGCGGCCCGAATCGAGGGCCAGGGCGTGGGTGAAGTCGGCCATGGCGCCGTTGAGGTCGCCGATGGTGCGGCGGGCCAGGCCGCGATTATTCAGCACGCGCGGCTGGTCGGGTTGCAGCGCGAGCGAGCGGTTGAAGTCGGCCAGGGCGCCCGGCACGTCTTCGAGCACGGCGCGGGCCAGGCCGCGGTTGTTGAGCGTGGGGATATGGTCGGGGCGCAGATCCAGGGCGCGGGTCAGGTCGGCCAGCGCGGCAGGCATGTCGCCGATCTCCTGGTAGAACAGGGCGCGGTTGTAGAGCACGTCGGGATCGCGCGGGGCGTGCTGCACGGCATAGGCGAAATCGGCGCCCGCCTGCTCCACGCGGCCCAACTCGCGCAACACCAGCCCGCGCCGCATGCGTGCGCCCAGATGATCGGGCTGCTGGGCCAGGAGCCCGGTCAGGTCCTGCAACGCCCCTTCGAGGTTGCCGAGTTCGTGGCGCAAGAAGCCCCGGCCCAGCAGGGCGGCGGGACTCCCCGGCGCCAGTTGCAGGGCGTGGTTAAACTGCTCCAGCGCGGCGTTCGTATCGCCGTCGCGGACCAGTTGCATCCCGATATTGATATGATCCTGGGCAGTAGGCGCCATGCGTCACCTCCGGGCGCGGGAATCGAAAACGGCCGGTACACTCCAATTGGACCCCTGGATGGGGTATGCTATAATACCACAAGATCCGTACCCTGGTAGCAAGAAAGGCACCGCCATGCAGGCACCAGCCATCATTACGCCGCATCTCGGCCCGCCCGCGGAAGTCATCCCCGTCCACTGGGGCCGTCTGGCGACGGCGCTCGGCCCGGTTTATGTCGCCGCCACGCCGAACGGCGTGGTCAGCATCGCCTCCAGCGTGGGCACGGATGACCGGTTCGTGGCCGAACTGGACGCCGATCTCGGCCCGCGCGCCCATCTGATCGCCGGGTCCAGCCCGATCCTCGACGCCGCCCTGGCCGAGTTGGCGGGCTACTTCGCCGGGGAGACGCGCACCTTCGCCATGCCGCTGGATCTGCGACTGGTGCGCGGAGCGTTCAACCTCCGCGTGCTGGCCGAGTTGCGCACCGTGCCCTGGGGCCACCTGGTCAGCTATAGCGAACTCGCCCGCCGGGTAGGTTCGCCGCGCGCCGCCCGCGCCGTGGGCAGCGCCTGCGGGCACAACCCGCTGCCGCTGGTCATTCCCTCCCACCGCGTGGTCCACGCCGACGGCACCATCGGCGGCTACGGCGCGCCGGGCATCGCCCACAAGCGCGCGCTGCTGGCAATCGAGGGCGTCGTCTTCCCGGTCACACCCTGACCGGCGCTCGCCAAAGGATCCGCTATGACCCATCCCCTGCGTATCGGCCTGATCGGCGATTATAGCCCGGAGGTCGTGGCCCACGTGGCGATCCCGCGGGCGTTGGCCCTTGCCGCCACGACCGCGGGCGTGCCGGTGGCGCCGGTCTGGCTGGCGACCGACCGCCTGGAACAGGACGGCGCCGATCTGCTGGCCGCGTGCGACGCGCTCTGGTGCGTGCCGGGCAGCCCCTACGCCGGCATGGACGGCGCGCTGGCGGCGATCCGCTTCGCGCGGGAGCGCCGGGTGCCGTTCCTGGGCACCTGCGGCGGCTTCCAGCACGCGCTTATCGAATACGCCCGCGACGCGCTGGGCCTCACCGCCGCGGACCATGCCGAGTCAAACCCGGCTGCCGCCCTGCCGCTGATCGGGCCGCTGGCCTGTGCGTTGCGCGGGGTGACGGGCGGCATCACCTTCACGCCGGGGTCGCGCATCGCCGCGATTTACGGCGGCACGGCGGCGGAAGAAGCGTACAATTGCAGCTTCGGCGTGAACCCGCAATACGCGCATTTGCTGGACGGCACGGATCTGCGCATCACCGGGCGGGACGCGAACGGTGAAGTGCGCGTTGTGGAACTGACCGGCCACCCGTTCTTCATCGCCACGCTGTACCAGCCGGAGCGGCGGGCATTGACCGGCGTGGCCCACCCGCTGGTCAATGCCCTGGTGCATGCCGCAGTGGCGCAATCCGCACAGGCGGGATCGCCCGTTTCCTAAACGTGGCTGCGCCGTTTTCGCGGGTGTTGCGATAGTCAGATCACGGGCCGGTTGCAAACCGGCCCCTACAGCGCCCGATGCTCCGCCCGAGACGTGTCAGGTGGAGCACGGGCCGGTTGCAAACCGGCCCCTACAGCGCCGGGTGCGCCGCCAGAGACGTGTCACTCTGAGCGCAGCGAAGAGTCTCGTCTCGTTTGCGATAAGACAAGATGCTTCACTGTGCTCAGCATGACATAGGAAGGGGCCGGCGCGGGCAGGGTTGCTATAGCGCGGCCCGCCTAATGCTTATACTGGAGCAGCCACGCATCGGATTCATCGATTTTATCGCAGAGGTATTCGCAGATCATGGCTACCGTTGAAACCAATCCACCGCCCGTGCACGTCGCCGGGGCGCCGCACCCGCAAACGCATAAGGGCCTGATCATCTTCGCCGTCATGCTGACCACGGCGCTGTCGGCGCTGGACGCCAATATCGTGGGCACGGCCATTCCGAGCATCGTGGGCGCGTTGCGCGGGATCGGCTTGCTGCCCTGGCTGGTCACGGCCTTCATGCTCACCTCGACCGTGAGCGTGCCGCTGTACGGCAAACTGGCCGACCTCTACGGGCGCAAGCCGGTGCTGCTGGCCGGGGTGACGCTCTTCCTGGCCGGGTCCGCGCTCTGCGGCGTGGCCGGGTCGATGGAGCAACTGATTGCCTTCCGGGCGTTGCAGGGGCTGGGTGCGGGTAGCGTGGTCCCGGTGACGCTGACGCTCATTGGCGATCTGTTCGAAATGGAGGAGCGCGCCCGGCTGCAAGGGCTGTTCAGCGCAGTCTGGGGCGTGTCGAGCGTGCTGGGGCCGCTGGTGGGCGGGTTCATCGTCACGGTGTGGAGCTGGCCCTGGGTGTTCCTGGTCAATGTGCCGGTGGGCATCCTGGCGATGGGCATCCTGGCGGTCTATCTGCGCGAACCCGTGCGCAGCCGGACCCGGCGGCCCTCGCTCGACCTGCTGGGCGCGGCGACGCTGACCGGCGGGCTGACCGCCGCCCTGACCGCGCTCAGCCTGGTGAGTAACGGCGCGGGCTGGGGCAGCCCGTCCGTGCTGGGGCTGCTGGGGCTGGCCCTGGCGCTGCTGGTGGCCTTTGTCGTCGTGGAGCGCCGCGCCGCCGAGCCGCTGATCCCGCTGGACCTGCTGACCGCGCCGATCACGCGAGTGTCCATCGCCGCGGGGCTGTTCTCGTCGGGGCTGGTCTTCGGCGGCGGGGCCTACCTGCCCATCCTGGTGCAGGGCGTGTGGCAGGGTTCGCCGCTGGAAGCCGGGCTGGCCCTGGCCCCGCTGTCGATTGGCTGGCCGCTTGCCAGCACGGTGGCCGGGCGGGCCATCCTGCGCTGGGGCTACCGGCCCGTGGCGCTGGTGGGCGCCGTCTTGATCGCGGTGGGCGGGTTGCTGTTGCTGCCGCTGGGGCCGGGCGGGCCGATCTGGCTCCTGCCGGCGGCGATGTTTGTGCAGGGCCTGGGCTGCGGCTTCAACTTCACGACCATGCTCATGGCCGTGCAAAACGCGGCGAGCTGGGAGCGCCGGGGCGCGGCGACCAGCCTCTACCAGTTCTCACGCAATATCGGCGGCGTGATCGC
>JAICKM010000761.1 GCA_025927935.1 Chloroflexia bacterium
CATGACTTATCCGCTAGTACTCACTTGAGCTGGATTGTTTCCCTGAAACGCTTGGTCCGTTCGGGGGAGGACAAATGAAAGGGAGCTGTACCGGTCATCTTCCTCTTGGGTACGATTGCAACGACGAGAGACCGCGTACACGATTGGATCCCCCTATGTTCCGTCGCGCCCTGGCGCTGTTTGTTCTGATCCCGTGGTTATTCACTGCGGCAATGGCACAGGCACAGGCGGTGCCCTGTCAATTCGTTCTTGGCTTTGCCGCTCTCCATAATCTTGCCTCTGCTGTCGTTGGTGACTGCCTGGATAATCAGACCTTTTCCTCAAATGGGGATGCACAACAACACACGACCGGCGGATTGTTGGTCTGGCGTAAGGTCGACAATTGGACCGCATTCACCGACGGCTACCGTACCTGGATAAACGGACCGAACGGCTTGCAGCAACGACTCAATACGGAGCGATTCTCGTGGGAGGCAAACCCGAACGGCCTGCCAGACGCGGGCGGGGACAGCAACGCCAGTGCCGCCAATGGCCTTGGTGGCCTCAGTGGAGAACTAAACTATCCATCGAATTATGTACCGGATCTTTGGGTGTTCGCTGTAGCGGCGGATGGCAGCAGCCACTATTACTCCCTGCACACTGGTGAGAGCTCGCATATCGTGCCGTTCGAGATGGACGGCATCGCTCCGGGGGCTTACTATCTTTTGGCCATGCCCTGCTCCTTAGCTCCAGTTTGCAATACCATGGCGGGCTACACACGGGCCGTCGCGTGCGGCCTCACCATTGAGTGTGGCGATCACACATTGATTGCGGTCGTCGTCAGACCGGGTGCCGTTACTGCCAACCTCAAGGTGTACGATTGGTACGCGCCGCGCGGAAGTTTCTGCTTGCCGTCGTGGCAGAATTTCACGTGCAATTAATGCGAGGCTAATACTACAGCCGCACTTACCTCGTAACTGGGACAGGGGCAGTGAACGGGAGGGGAGTGATGGTGGCGGCGACAGGGCGGCCGGTCGGCGTGGAAGAGGTGGCGGTCTGGGCCGACGGGCTGGACGAACTGCACGCCCGGATCGCCGGGCGGTTCGCGCGCCGGGAGCCGCGGGAGCGGGCGCGGGGCTACCTGCAAGGGCTGCTGAGCGGCGTCGAGCGCAAGAACGGCTGGCAGCTCGCGGAGGAACTCGGGGAGGCGACGCCGGACGGCGTGCAACGCCTCCTGAACGCCGCCGACTGGGACGCCGATCTGGTGCGCGACGACCTGCGCGCCTACGTGGTCGACCATCTGGGCGATCCCGCGGGTGTGCTCATCGTGGACGAGACCGGCTTTGTGAAGAAGGGGCCGAAGTCGGTCGGGGTGGCGCGCCAATACAGCGGGACGGCCGGGCGCGTCGAGAACTGCCAGGTCGGCGTCTTCCTGGCCTACGCCAGCCCGCGTGGGCGCGCCTTTCTCGACCGGGAACTCTACCTGCATCGGGAGTGGGCCGACGACCGGGAGCGCCGCCGGGAGGCAGGGGTGCCGGAGGACGTGGCGTTCGCCACCAAGCCGGAGTTGGCGCGGCGCATGCTGGCGCGCGCGCTCGACGCCGGGGTGCCGGCGGCTTGGGTGACGGGGGACGAGGTCTACGGCGGGGATCGTCGGTTGCGCGGCGATCTCGAAGCCCGTCAGCAACCCTACGTCCTGGCCGTCAAGCGCAACGAATACGTGCCCGTGGCGGACCGGGCGGGGCGGGGATGGCCGGTGGCGGCGGACGAGGTGGCAGCGGGACTCGGCCCGGACGCCTGGCAGTACCTGAGCGCGGGCGACGGGGCCAAAGGGCCCCGGGTGTACGACTGGGTGCGCGTGGCCTTGGTCTGTCCGGACCCGCCGGGCTGGGCGCACTGGCTCCTCGTCCGCCGCAGCCGCACCGACCGCACCGAGCTCGCCTACTACGTCTGTGCCGGCCCCACCGACACCGCGCTCGCCACGCTGGTCCGGGTGGCGGGGGCGCGCTGGGCCGTCGAGGAATGCCTGGAGGCGGCGAAAGGCGAGGTGGGCCTGGACCAGTATGAGGTGCGCCGTTGGCTCCCCTGGTATCGCCACGTCACGCTCGCCCTCCTCGCCCACGCCTACCTCGCCGTCCTCCGCGCCCACGCCGAGGCGCGCGACCAAAAGGGGGGCGCCGGCAGCAACCCAGCGCCGAAGACCTGCTCCCCGTGACCGCGCCCGAGGCGCGCCGGCTGCTCATTCGCCTGATCTGGGCCCACGCCCCGGACCCGGCCCACATCCTGCGTTGGTCGCGCTGGCGCCGCCGCCACCAAGCCCGCGCCCAGCGTTGCCACTACCGTCGCCGACGCGCCCGCCTCCTCACCCAGCAAGTGCGGCTGTAGTACTAAGTGGTGCATCCGGCAAATCCGTTATAATTGCTTCCGGAGGGGAGCAGCATGGCCATCCAGGTACGAGCATTGACGGAGGAAGAGGCGGCGGCGATCGGGCGGCTGACGCGCTCGCGCACCGCGCCCGCGCGGGCGGTGGAGCGCGCCAAGATCATCGCCCTTTCGGCGGACGGGCGGCGGGCTCCGGCGATCGCGCGGGAGCTGGGGCTGAGCGGGATTTGTGTGCGGCAGTGGCTCAAACGCTTCAACGAGCGGGGGCTGGACGGCTTGGCGGATGCGCCGCGGTCGGGGCGGCCGGCGACGTACAGCCCGGAGCAGGTGGGCGAGGTGATCGCGGCGTCTTTGACCAAGCCGCAGGAGTTGGGCTTGCCCTTTGCCTCCTGGACGCTGGATCGCCTGGAAGTGTATTTGAACGAACAAAAGGGCATCGCGATCAAGCGCAGCCGCATCGACGACGTGCTGCTGGCGGAGGGCTTGCGCTGGCGCCAGCAGGAGGCCTGGTTCGGCGAGCGGGCCGCGCTCGACCGGCAGGGCGAGGACGGGGACGTCGGGGCGCCGCAGCGCCCGGTGGACCCGGCCTTCGCCCAAAAAAGGGGGCCATCGCGACCCTCTACCAGGCGCCGCCTGCGGGGAGTGTCGTAGTCTGCTTGGACCAGATGGGGCCGGAGTCGGCCAAGAGCTTCCCCGGCCAGGCGGTGGTGCGGGCCGTCCCGGCGGTCCAGTCCGATGGCGCCATCCCCCCGGCCGAGCGGGCCAAGCAGGAGGCCGATTACGGGCGGCGGGGCAAGGGCTACATCTTCGGCGCCTTCCGGCCCGCCTCGGGCGACGCCTCCACGCACCCCTATCCTGGCCGCACGATCGCCAACTGGACCGACTTCCTGGAGCGGGTCGAGGCGTGGCTCCCCGCCGAGGCCGCCCGCGTCTACGCCATCGTCGACAACGTGAATGTCCACCGCGCCACCGACGTCCTGCTCTTCTCCTTGGCCCACGACCGCTGGGAGTTCGTCTTCCAG
>JAICKM010000120.1 GCA_025927935.1 Chloroflexia bacterium
CCGCCGGTGCTCCATGTGCCGCGTGGCGTGGTCGAAGACGTGGAGTTCGCGGGCTACACGATCCCGGCGGGCACCCAGATTCGCCTGGCGCTGGCCGCCACGCACCATCTGCCGGAGGTTTTCGCCAACCCAGAGATGTTTGACCCCGACCGCTTCGCACCCCCGCGCGACGAGGAGAAGCGCACGCCCTACGCGCTGGTTACTTTCGGCGGCGGCTCGCGGATCTGCATCGGCATCAACTTCGCCAACATCGAGGTCAAGGCGCTGGCCGCCCATGTGTTGCGCAACTATCAAATGGAACCCGTGCGCGCCGAACCACCCGTCCAGGCCGGGTTCATCACCACCGTCATCCCCGACGGCCTGCCCATGCGCATCCGCCCTCTAACCTGAGCCGGCGCGAAACCGGGGCGGACTCTGTGGTCCGTCCCGGTAGGGCACCTGCCCCCGGCGCCGATCAGGGCTTTTTACGGCTTGCGCGCGTGCCAAATCGCCGGGCTTTCGCGCTTGCGTGCCCGCGCGGGATCTGCTATAATAGCAGCGTCTGTGGGCGTATAGCTCAGTTGGTCAGAGCGCACGGTTCACATCCGTGAGGTCCATGGTTCGAGCCCATGTACGCCCACCCATGAACGCCTGGCCCCGGTCCGCGCAAGCGCCGGGGCTTTTTCGTGGCCGGACAGAATCGACGTTCGCGCAGAAAGGACCCTTCCCCTGTGATCATCTATCCCGCCCGCCGTGCCCTAGCCGCCGTGGCCTGTGGCGCGTTGCTGGCCCTGACCCTGGCCTGTGATAGCAGCAATTCCACCGCCACGCCGGTCGCCCCGTCCACCGTGGCGCCGACCGAGACCACGGCGCCCGCCACCGCTACCGCCGTCCCGGCCACCGATACCGTCATGCCCGCCACCGATACGGCGGTCCCGCTGTCCGATACCGTGGTGGCGCCCACGGATACGGCGGTCCCGCCCTCCGACACCCCGCTCCCCGCGCCTGCTACTGTCACCCCGCGCCCGCCGACCCGCGTGCCGCCGACCCGCACCCCGGCCCCGGTCGCGCCCACGGCGACCACCGCAACGACCGCCCCGGCGGCCACCGAAACCAGCGCGCCCGCCGATGAAACGCCCGCGCCCACTTCGGAGGCCACCGACACACCGGTGAGTGGCACGCCGCCCGTCATCGACCGGACCAAGGTGCCCGGCGACATGAGCCAGGTGATCAAGGTACCGCCCGGCAAGCATCAGATTGCACTGACCTTCGACGCGGGCGCCGGCACCGGCTACGTCACCGAGATCCTCGACGCCCTGCGCAAGCACAACACGCATATCACCTTCTTCATCACCGGGCAGTGGGCCGAGCAGAATCCCGACGAACTGCGCGCCATCGTCGCCGCCGGGCATGAGGTGGCGAACCACAGCTACTCGCACCCCTCGTTCCCGAAGCTGAGCGACGATCAGATGATTACCGAATTGCAGAAGTGCGAGACGATCATCCAGGGCGAAGCCGGGATCAGCACCAAACCCTACTGGCGCCCGCCCTTCGGCGATGAAACCGGCCATGTGTTGAAAGTGGCCGAAGCGCAGGGCTACCGCTCCATCTTCTGGACCTGGGACAGCCTTGACTCCGTGGGCAAGCCCAAGACGAAGGACTTTATCCTCAAGCGCGTGACCGAGTCCACGATCCAGCTTGACGGCGCGATCATCTTGCAGCACATCGCCGCCGAGGCGTCGGCCCAGGCGCTGCCCGAGGAACTAGACCGGCTCTACGCCAAGGGCCTGCGCGTGGTCACCATCTCGGAGCTGCTCCAGCCCTGAGTGCGCCGCCGGGCCTGCCCCGCGCCGTCCAGCCTGGCGGACCGTCCGCGTGTCCAGGTCATGCTGAGCGCCGCGAAGTATCTCCGCCGCCGGCGCGCGAGACAAAACTCTTCGCTCCGCTCAGAGCGACAGGCGTCCGTTGCGATGTTTAGCGGGCTGCTGCCGCTGCTGATCGGCGCGGGCGTCTGGGGCTGGTGGCTTGGACCCGCCCAACAACACCCGCTGATCTGGGAAGCCCTGCCCGGCGCTAGCCTGCGGCTGGATACGCTCAGCCTGATCTTCCTTACCCTGCTCCTGGCCTTGCCCGTTCCGCGATCCCCACGGCATACGAGGGGCACTTCCACCGGATCTCCTTGGCTCCCTGCTGTGCTCACGCTGCTCGGCCTGGCGTTGGTGGCACTGGCGGGCGAAACGAGCGGGCAGATCGCCGGGCTGGCACTGGCCGGGCTGGGCCGCGTCCTGGCGGGCGCCCGGTTGGCGTGGCCGGCGCCGGTGCTCCTGCTGCCGGTCGCCTGGGGTGGCGCCTTCGATGCCCATCCCCTGCCGGGGCGCCCTATCCCGGTGCTGCCGGCGGAACTGGTGATCCTAGCGCTGCTGGCGGCGGCAGCCGGGGCGGGCGCCTGGCCGTTCGCGGGCGGCATACCGGCCAAAAGCACCGCGCGGGACACATGGCTCGGCGCGCTCTACGGGACGGCGAGCCTGATCCCGCTACTGCGCAGCCTCGGCGCGGGGCCGTGGGACGCCTGGGGGCGCCTGGCCGTGCTGACCGTGGGGCTGCTGACCCTGGCGAGCGCCGCGCTGGCCGCGCTGGCCGCCCCTGACCATGTGGCGGCCAGGCGCGCGGCCTGGCAATACCTGGTCGCCGCCCTGCTGATCGGGCTGGGGAGCGGGAATCCGGTGGGCGTCGCGGGGGCCGTCGTCTGGCTCGCCGCCGGGCTGGCGGGGTTGGCGCTGAGCGGGGCGCGCGGCATACCGCGTTTGGTCGGGTTGGGGGTGCTGGGGGGACTCCCGCCTACGCTCGGCTTTGCCGGGCTGTGGTTGTTGCTCGGCGCGACCACCAGCGGCGGCTGGCTCCTGGCAACTGTGGCGCTGCCTATCGGGGGCCTGCTGGTCGTCCTGGCCTTGCTCCGCCATCCGCCGGAGACGCCTGGCCCCGGCGGGATCGCCGCCGGGCTGTGGGCGGGCGCGCTCGTCCTGGGCGGGGTGGCACCACTGCCCTGGCTCGACAATGTGTTGCGTCCTGCGCTCAACACCCTGGCCGCGGGGCTACCGGCCCTGGCCGGCGTGCAGGAATGGCCCGGCGTGGGGCTGATCCTCGTGGGCGCCAATAGCACCCTGGCCGTCTGGCCCGCGCTGGGCCTCGCCGCCACGCTGGTGCTGGCGGGCGCCCTGGTCGAGTTAGCAGCCCGCCTGCTGCGTGGGGGGTCGGCCACGAATCCGCCCACCCCCTTGCCCGCTTCGCCACCGGCCCCGCTGCTGCCGGACGCCGCCATCTGGGCCGCCTGGCTTGACCCGGCCCGCCTGCTGCGCAGGCTGCGTCCGCGCCCATCGGGAGAGCGCGATGCCTGACGCCCGCGCCCTGGCCGCCTTCACCGACTTCATGCTGGTCGTTGTGCCCCGGCTGCTGCTCTATCCGGGCGGCCTGTTCGCCGCCGCCTGCGCGCTCGTGCTGGCCCTCGCGCTGCCGCGTATCACACGCACAGCCACTCCGCAGCCGGGTCCGCCCGCCGCCCGTGAAGGGGAAACGCTGGCTGCCCTGGCCCTGGCCTGGACGGCCTGGGCGCTCCTGCCGCTGCCCGCTGCCCCGGCCCTGCCCGGCGCGCCCGACCTGCTCGGCCCGCTAGCCCTGCTGCCGGCTGCGACTCTCCTGGCGCGCAGCACTCGCCCCGGCGTGGACTGGCGACGCGAGGCGTTGGGCCGCCCGCTCTTGCTGGCCGCGCCCCTGGTGGCCCTGGTGGCGCTCGGCGCACCGGGGCTGCTGCCCACCCCGCCGGCCGCAGTGCCTTTCCTGGCCGATATGGGCCGGCTGCTGGCCGGGCTGGCCTACGTCGTGGGGTTTTGTGTGTGCTATGCCGCACCGGGGACGGCGCCCTGGACCGCGCAAGGCCGGCTCATGGCGCGCGCCGCGGGCTGGATGGAGTGGCTGGGCTGGCTGGGCCTCGCGACGGCGCTCGGTCCCGCAGCGCGGGCCACCGCCACCGGGCCATCCTGGGCCGGCCCGGTGCTCGTGGCCGTGATCGCCGCCGCTGCCGCCGCCGGGACCGGCACGCCGGTGGCCCGTGCCCTGGCGCAGCGCGGAGCGCCATTAGGCTGGATCGCGCTGGGCCTGGCGCTGCTGCTGGTGCTGATCGCGCAGTAAGCCTACGGGCTGCTGTTGGGTGGGGGTTTGATCGTCACCGGGGCGTCGAAGTGGGACAGCAGCAGGGTGAAGTTGCCGTGCGCGTTATCTGGCGTCACGATGCGCAGGGTGAGCCGGGTGATGTAGCGAGTCGCCTCGTCGATGAGCGCCGTGGCCTGCACATCGGAGCCGGCCAGCGCCGCTACCGCCGCATCCGGTCCTTCGTCCTGGGCCATGCGCTCGGTGTCCACCGTGAAGTGGACGCGGGCCAGCCGCCGGGTGCCGCTAATCACCTCATCCGGGGTGTCCGCCGTGTCGTAGTATTTGACGACGGTCAGCAAATCGGTCGCGCTGACCGGTGCGTTCTGATCAGGGTTATCCGGGCCCACGCGCTGCCAGGTCGCGCTGCCCACTGCCCGGCGATAGATGGTATCGCCCAGCACAATGCGTTCGCCATAGACGGCACTCTGCATGGTGTAGCTGTCGGGAAAAACGACATCGCCCTCCATCACGATCTGGCGCGGCGTGTCGCCGCCGGTGGGCGCGCCAGGAAACTCCGCGGTCAGTTGGTAGTGGACGCTCTTGAGTTGCGCGTGGGCGTCGGCGGCCTGGTCCAGCAGCAGGGTCGGATCAGGCGGCGACGGGGAACTGACGGGCGCCATGCTGCCGCCCCAGATGACGGCCAGGGCGCTGCCGCTCAGCAGGGTAATGATGCACACGCTGAACAGCAGGCCCAGAGCCACCCCGATCCGCAACCCGCTGCGGTGCGGCAACGGCACACCGGGCGGCGGATAGCCCGCGTATGGCGGCGGGGTGTTACCGGGAGAGGACGGCGCGACGTAGCCGGGCGGCGGGTGCGGCACATAACCGGGCGGCAGATAGCTTGGCGGCGGAGCGGGATAGCTGGAGGGCGGGGCCGCGCGGCGAGAGGCGGCAGGTGGAGCCGGAAGATAGCCTGTCTGCACAGGCCGCGGCGCATAGGGTGGGGGTAGGGGCGGCGCAGCGGCGCGCGCGCGTTCCGGCGCGGCCAGCGGTGTGCCGCAGAGCAGGCACTTAGGCAGCGCCGCATCGTTGGCGGCGCCACAGCGCGGGCAATAGACTTCCGATGGGTTGGGCGCGGGCGGCATAGAGAGACCTCTTCCAGAGAGGCCGCGTGCGATGCCCGTGCGCGGCCCTTGGGTCTATCATAACACCCAGCCGCGCTGCTATGCAAGGCGGGGCCAGGCGCCATGGCGCAGGGACTTTGGTCCTTGATCTGCTGGGCGACTTCCCCGATCCGGCCCTACCCCGCCTTGCGCGCGGCTGGCGCTTCTTCCGCCAGCCGCGCCTGCAACAATCGCATCACCTGGGCTTCGTCCGCTTGAAGGTCCGATTGTTCCTCGGCCACCGCGTCGACCCGCTGTTTCACTGCGTCCACCATCGAGCCGTCGAGATAGGACTCGATGATCGCCGGGTGGACATAGCACTTGCGGCACACGGCGGGCGTATTGCCCAGCCGCTCAGCCACCCGCTCAATGGCCTGCACCACGTTCTTCTTCGCCTGGGTCTCCGTCTCGCCGGCCTCGAACTCCTGCAAGGCCATCGCGGCCAGCACCGTCCCGGCCCAGGTGCGGAAGTCCTTGGCCGTGAAGTCCTGCCCGCTGATCTCACGCAGATACGCGTTCACATCGTCCGAGTCGATGGTTTGGAGCGCGCCTGTCTCGTCCTTGTACTCAAACAGATCCTGCCCCGGCAAGCCCTGGCAGCGCTTAATCACCGCGGCCACACGCCGATCCCGCACGTCGATGTCATGCTCCACGCCACTCTTGCCGCGAAAGCGGAAGCGGACCTTCGATCCCTCGACCTCGACATGCTCGTTGCGCAGCGTGGTTAGCCCGTAGGACTCGTTGGCCCGCGCATATTCCTCGTTGCCCACGCGGATAAAGGTCGTTTCGAGCAGGCGCACCACCGTCGCCAGCACCTTCTCACGGGGCAACCCCGGCAGGGCGAGGTCATGGGCCACCCGTTCGCGGATCTGCGGCAGCGCCTGCCCGAAGGCCATCATGCGCCCGTATTTCGTCTCGTCGCGGACCGCGCGCCACTTGGGGTGGTAACGATACTGCTTGCGTCCCCTGGCGTCGCGCCCCGTAGCCTGGATATGGCCGCGCGGATCGGTGCAAATCCAGACCTCGGTCCAGGCGGGCGGGATCGCCAGCGCCTTAATCCGCTGCAACTTGTCCGGATCGTCAATCACGCTACCGTCGGGCGCGATGTAGCGGAACCCGTCACCGGCCTTCTCTCGCCGGATGCCTGGCTTTTTCTTTCGGGTATCGACATAGCGCAACCCGGCCGCTTTCGCCGACTGCGCCGGGTCCGTGATAAGATCGGGGTCGGTGGCAGGAGTAGTGGTCTGGTTCATGCGCGCTGTAAAAGCAAATGAGGTGCCAAGGTACATAACCTATCCCTACCGTGCCCCGCCGCAGGGATAGGATCAGAAATAAAAGCGGCGCCTTGCCCGGAAGCAAGGCGCCGCGGTAAACGCGAGTTTGCGGGGGCTGGGCCTAGCGCCCGGCCAGGGCGGGCAAGATGCCGCTGATCACCAGCGGGGTCGAGAGTTGGGTCATGCCCAGGAAGAGGCCACCCAGGATGAACAGCACCACCGTCGCCAGGGCGGTGAAGACCAGGCCGCTGTTGACCAGGGTCGCGGGCCGCGCCACCAGCGTCGTCTGTGGCGTCTCGAAGTACATGTACCAGATGATGCGCAGGTAGTAGAAAGTCGCCACGGCGCTGTTGAGCACGCCGATCACGGCCAACCAGACCAGGTTCGAGTTGATCGCCGCCAGGAAAACGTAGTACTTGCCCAGGAAGCCGATGGTCGGCGGGATGCCGGCCAGCGAGAGCATGAGCAGCAGCATGGTGGCGGCGGGCAGCGGCGCCCAACTCGACAGGCCGCGGTAATCGTTCAGGAACTCCGTGCCGCCGTTGCGCTCCATCCAGATCACCAGGCCGAAGGCGCCCATGTTCATGAAGACGTAGGCGAACAGGTAGAACAGGATGCTGGCGACCGCCTGGTTGCCGTTCACCCCGGCCACTTTGGTCGGGTCATAGGAGGCGACGGCCACCAGGATGTAGCCGGTGTGGGCAATGCTGGAGTAGGCCAGCATGCGCTTTACGCTGCGCTGGGCCAGGGCGATCACGTTGCCCACGGTCATCGTCAGCACGGAGAGGACGGCGATGACCGGCACCCATTGTTGCCAGGCCGGCCCCAACCCCTCGATCAGGATGCGCACGATCGCCGCGAACCCCGCAGCCTTGGGTCCCACCGACATGATCGCCGTGACCGGCGTGGGCGCCCCCTGGTAGGCGTCGGGCGTCCACATATGGAAGGGCACCGCGGCCACCTTGAAGCCGAGGCCGGCCACGATGAGCAGGGTCGCCAGCAGCAACCCACCCTGGCCCGCCGCGCCACTCGCCACCAGGCCGCGCACCTGCGTGGCGATCAGCGGGATATTGGTGGTGCCGGTCATGCCGTACAACCAGGCCATGCCGTAGACCAGGATCGCCGTGGCGAAGGTGCCAAGCAAGAAGTACTTCAGCGCGCCCTCGTTCGACATCCGGTTGTTGCGGGCAAAGCCTGTCATGATATAGGTCGCGATGGACGACAGTTCAATGCCGACGAAGACGCCGGTCAGGTCCTGGGAAGCGGCGACGACCATGATGCCCAGCGTGGCGAGGGCCAGCACGGAGTAGAAGTCGCCGAGCGGCATGCCCTTTTCCTCGATATAGTTGGCGGCAAAGACCACGCCGATCAGCGCGGACAGCAAGGCCAGCACGCGGAACCACAGCCCCAGTTTGTCCAGCACGATCATGCCGCTAAACGAGGTCAACGGCATGTCCGGGTTGACAAAGTAGAGGAAGCAGGCGGCCAGGGCCAGGAAATAGCCCACGGCGCTGACCCAGGTCAGCACCCCCTTGCGGCCCTTGGGCAGGAACAGGTCGCCCAGGACCACCACAATCGCCAGGAGCGTGACGATGATCTCCGGCACGATGGTATTAAAATCAATGCTGGGCAACGGAATGGCTGGTGGCATTATTCACCTCAGTAAGGTTCGAGCGCGACCCGCGCGGCGGGTCGCTAGCGCATCAAGTGTCCCAGGAACGCGACCACCTCCGGCGAGGCCATGCTGACGGCGACTTTATGCAGCAGCGCGTCGTTGCCCGGTCGCATCAGATCAAAGAACGGCTGCGGATAGACGCCCATGAAAATGCTCAACAGCACCAGGGGCACCAGGCCGATCACCTCCAGCCGGTTGAGATCGCGGAAGCCCGCCGAACTCGCCTTCGGCTGCTGGAACATCACCCGCTGGAACATCCAGAGCAAGTACCAGGCGGCGAAGATGATCACCGCCGTGGTGACGGCCCCGGCCACCCAATTGGCGCGGAAGGCGCCCAGCATCACCAGGAATTCGCCGATGAATCCGCTGAGCAGCGGCAACCCCAGCGACCCCATGGTCACGATCATGAACAGCAGCGAGAAGAACGGCATCTTTTTCGTAAGCCCGCCCATGGCCGCGATCTCGCGGGTATGCAGCCGGTTGTAGATGACGCCCACGCAGAGGAAGAGCGCCCCCGTCAGGAAGCCGTGGCTCAGCATGACGATGACCGCGCCGTCGATGCCCTGCACCGCATTGGCGTACTGCGGCCCGCTGAGCCAGATGGCCGTGAACAGGCCCAGGGTCACAAAGCCCATA
The DNA here is from genome assembly GCA_025927935.1 of Chloroflexia bacterium. Next base: position 8,874 of record JAICKM010000120.1, read on the forward strand.
TGGCTCACCGACGAATAGGCGACCAGCTTCTTCAAGTCGGGCTGGACCAGCGAGACCAGCGCGCCGTAAATGATGGCGATCACCGAGAGCACCACCATCACCGGGGCCAGGGCCGCCGAGCCGTCGGGCGTCATGGGCAGGGCGAAGCGGATGAAGCCGTAGGCGCCCATCTTCAGCAGCACGCCGGCCAGGATGATCGACCCGGCCGTGGGCGCCTGCACGTGCGCGTCGGGGAGCCAGGTATGGAGCGGGAACATCGGCACCTTGACGGCGAAGGCCGCCGCGAAGGCCAGGAAGACCCAGGTCTGGAAGTCGCGCAACTGGCTGCCGTGGACGGTCATATACTGCGTGATCTGCACGATGTCCAGCGTCGCCGTGCCGCCGCCGGTGCCGGTTTGCAGGTACAGGGCGATAATGGCGACGAGCATCAGCAGCGACCCCGCCAGCGTATAGAGGAAGAACTTGAGCGCCGCATAGACCCGGTTGCCGCTGCCCCAGATCCCGATCAGCAGGGCCATGGGCACGAGCATAAGCTCCCAGAAAATGTAGAATAGGAAGAAGTTCAGGCTGACGAACACGCCGATCATGCCCGTTTCCAGCACCAGCAGCCAGATGTAAAACTCGCGCTCCCGCTTCTGGATGGGGTCCCAGGAGACCAGCACCGAGACCAGCGTCAGTATCGTGGTCAGGATGATCAGCATCATCGCCAGGCCGTCGATGCCCATGTGGTAGGTGATGCCCAACTGGTTGAACCAGGGCACATTGACCTCGAACTGCATATTCGCCAACCCCGCCCCGGCGATCAACCCCGGCGCGTAGTTATAGAAAGGCAGCAGGACCAGCGACAGCACCAGATCGATGGCTGCGCCAATCGTGGCGATGACCTTGAACTGCGGCGTCTGCCACATCGGCAATAACAGGATGATCACGAAGACAATGGGCACAAACGTGATCAGGGTCAGGATCCAGTCGTTCACAGGTATCCCCTCGCACTCGAAGCTGGTTACTTGGCGACCAGCGTGGAAACCAACACGTATCCGAGCAAGACAAATACGCCGAGCACGATGGCAAAGGCGTAGTTGGCGACGAAGCCGGTCTGCGTCTGGCGCAAGCGGGCGCCGCCCCAACGGAACAACCCGGCCACGCCGTTGACGGCGCCGTCGATCACGTTGCGGTCGAAGGCCCACAGCCCGTTCGCCAGGGCCTTGCCGCCGCGCACGAAGACCAGGTCATAGAGTTCGTCGAAGTACCAGCGCATACGCAGCGCCCGGTACAGGGACGGGATCCAGCCGGAGATCGTCTCGGCGGCGCTGCTGGGCCGCCAGTAGAGCAGGAAGGCCAGGCCGATCCCGGCGATGGCGAACAACACGCTCACGAACTGTAACGTCAGCGTCTGCCCGACGTGAGCCTCAGAGTAGCCGCTGACCGGCGCCTCGTGGAGCACCGAGCGGAACACCGGCTCCAGGTACTGGTGGAACAGGCCGGCTTCGGGCGGGAAGCCCAGGAAGCCGACGACCGTCGCCGCCCCGGCCAGGATCACCAGCGGGATCGTCATCACCAGCGGGGACTCGTGCGGGTGGACCACCGCGGGGTCCCAGTGGCGCCGGTTGAAGAAGACCAGGAAGACCAGGCGGAACATATAGAAAGCGGTCAGGAACGAGCCGATCCAGAGCAGCCCGCCCACTACCGGGAAGCCGTTGAGGATGGTGCCGCTGATGATCTCGTCCTTGCTCCAGAAGCCCGCGAACGGCACGATCCCGGCGTTCGCCAGGGCGCCGATGATAAAGGTAATCGCCGTGACCTTCATGTACGGGAACAGCCCGCCCATCCAGCGAATATCCTGGCCGTCCTTGCCCTCGCTCTCCAGGTCGTGCATCCCGTGCAGCACCGAGCCGGAGCCGAGGAAGAGCAGGCCCTTGAAGAAGGCGTGGGTGAACAGGTGGAAGATGGCGGCGATCCAGACGCCCGCGCCCAGGCCCGCGAACATATAGCCAAGCTGGCTGACCGTCGAATAAGCAACGACCTGCTTGAGGTCGGTGGCCGTGCAAGCGATGGTCGCCCCGACCAGGGCCGTGACCGTGCCGATAATCAGCACGACCAGCATGGCGTCCGGCGCCTGGTGGAAGAGCGGGTTGGAGCGGGCCACCATGTAGACGCCCGCCGTCACCATCGTCGCCGCGTGGATCAGGGCGCTCACCGGGGTAGGGCCAGCCATGGCGTCGGGCAGCCAGACGTGTAGCGGGAACTGCGCCGACTTGCCCATAGCGCCCATGAACAGCAGCAAGCAGACGATGGTCATGTTGCCCAGAACAAAGTGGCCCCCCTGTGTCGGCGCCATGGGGAAGATATCGCCGAACGCGAGCGTGCCGAAATTGATGAACAACAGAATGATGCCGATTGTGAAACCGAAGTCGCCGATACGGTTGACGATAAACGCCTTCTTCGACGCCTCAAAGGGCACGTCTTTGCGTATAAAGCCCTTGCGATCCTGGAACCAGTCGCGCTTTTGATACCAGAACCCGATCAGCAGATAGGACGAGAGGCCCACCAGTTCCCAACCGACGAAGAGCATCAGATAATTGTTCGCCAGCACCAGCACCAGCATACTGAAGACGAACAGGTTGAGGAAGCTGAAGAAGCGGGCCAGGCCGCCGTCCTTTTGCAACGTACCCCGGATGCGCCAGCCGCCGTCGCCGGGCTTGTCCGCCGGATTGATCGGCGGCGTGCCCGACTCCGGCACGCTGCCCGACTCGCCCGCGCCCTGGCCGCCGTGCGCGTCCTGGGCGTCATGGCTCGCATGAGCATCGGCGGTACCGTGGGCCGGGGCGGCGGCGTGAGTGTCGTGTGCGCCGTGGTGGGCTTCGACCGACGGATCGCGGGCGTCTTCGCGCATATAGCCGATGGCATAGATATGCACCAGCGAGGCGATGCCGGTGACAACCAGCAGCATCACCGCAGTCAGGCCGTCTACCCAGAAGCCCATGACGACGTTGAAATCGCCGGAGGGGATCCATGTGTAGAGCGTGGAGTTATAGGCGGCGCCGTTCCTGTCGGCCACATTGAAGGCGACCACAATCGAGATCAGCAGCGACACGATCACACAGGCCGTGGCGATATACGAAGCCAGAAGGCGCTGCCCACCGTTGGTGAGCGCGCGCCCACCGAAGCAGGTAATGAGCATGCCGGCCAGCGGTAGCGCCGGGATCAGCCAGATCAGGTTGAGAACAGAAGGCATGGACCAATTCCCTCCGGGAAGCCATGAATTATCGGTTTAGCATGATCGGCCCTGGCATGGGCCGGAAAACGGCACTCCACTCCTGCCGCCGGGAGCGCGACACCAGCGCACTCCGCGGGACCGGCGCCCGGCGCCGCGTCACTCCTTCATTATTTCCATCTCGGCGGCATCCACCGTCGGCTTGTGGCGCACCAGGGCCATGATAATCGCCAGGCCCACGGCCGCTTCCGCCGCCGCGACTGTCACGACAAAGACCACGAACGCCTGCCCGGCCAGCGAATTCATCGCCGTGCCGAAAGCGACCAGCGTGATGTTC
>JAICKM010000908.1 GCA_025927935.1 Chloroflexia bacterium
GATGTGGGTAACGCTGGCCCTGGTCGGCTTCACGGCCTACCTGCTGATCCGGCGCTTGAGCGGCAGCATTCTCGGCGGGATCCTCGGCGGGATGGTCTGCGCGGTAAACGGCTACACGCTGGCCCACCTCAGCCACCTGAACCTGCTCTCGGCCTACTGGCTGCCGCTGGGGCTGCTGGCGCTGCATGTTCTCTTCCACCCCGACTCGCGCGGCCCGCGCTGGTGGGTGGCGATTGGGCTGGCGGCGGCCCTGATCGGGCAGACGTTGAGCACGTTCTACGTGCTGGCCTATTTTCTGATCGCCGTGGTCGCTTATGTGGCCTGGCAGGGGCTGGCGATCCGCGCCGTCTGGCGCTGGCCGGGCGCTTGGCGGCAGCGGTTGGCCGGGCAACTGCTGCTGGTGACGCTGCTGGTGGGCGCGGTCATCGTCGCCGTCACGGCGCCCTACTGGGAGACGAACCGCGTGCTCGGCCTGGCCCGCAGCGCAGAGGAAATCGCCACCTGGTCGGCGCAGCCACTCGATTACATCGGCGTATCGCTGCACAATCGGACCTATGCCGGGCTGCTGCCGCACAGCGACCCCGAACCGCTCTTTGCCGGGTTCACCGCGCTGATCCTGGCCGGCATCGGGGCGCACGGCGCGTGGCGCCAGGCGCGGCGCAAAGCCCCGGCGCCCGCCGTCGCCGCTTCCGTGCCGTTCCTGGATGAGGCGGGCTTCTACGCCGCCCTGACCCTGCTCGCCGGGCTGCTCACCCTCGGCCCCAGCCTCGATCTGGGCGATTGGCGCATCCCCCTGCCCTACGCGCTGCTGGCCCAGGTGCCCGGCGCCACGGCGTTGCGCGCGCCGGTGCGTGCCATGGTGCTGGTCAACCTCGGCCTCGCCGTCTTCGCCGGCCTGGGCACGGCGCGCGTGCTGGCCGCACTGACCGGGCGGGCGACGGGCCTAACCCCCCCGGCCCCCTTCCCGGCGCGGGAAGGGGGAGATAGGCGCCTTGTAGAGGAAAGCGGCGGGGCGAAGCTCCCCTCCCCGGCGCGGGGGGGGGCCGGGGGAGAGGTGCACGCGGCTCGGTGGATGCGCGTGCTGATCGTGGGGGCGCTGGCGGTGATGATCGGGGTGGAGCAGCAGGTGGCGCCGCTGGCGCTGACGCCCATGCCCGCCACCGCCGCCGAGCTACCGCCGGTCTACCGCTGGCTGACCGACCACCCTGACGGCGGCGTGCTGATCGAGATGCCGGTGGGCCTGGGGTTGCGCGACCCCACCGTCGAGACTACGCACATGTACTACCAGACCTGGCACGGCCATCCGCTGGTCAGCGGCTATAGCGGCTTCCGCCCGGCCACGTACATCGAGATCTTCACGTTCATCGACTCGCAGTATGCGGACTTCACCGCCGAGCAACTGGGCCTGATGCAAAGCCTGGACGTGCGCTATATCCTCTACCACGCCGCCAATTACAAGACCAGCGCGTGGGCGCGTGTACAGGCGGGACTGGCCGGGTTCCCCACGGTTCACGAGGTGGGGCACTTCCCTTCCGGAACCTATGGCGACGACTATCTGTACGCGCTCGATCCGCGCCCGCCGCAAGCCGCGCTACAGATCACGGCCACTGCGGGTGAGACAGAGAATAGCCTCATGGTGCACATCACCAATCCCTATACCTATCCGCTGCTCTCGCGCCTGCGGCCCACGCTCGATTTGAGCACACCCGACGGCCGACGCGTTGCCGTGCCCACACCGCTCCTGCTCGCTCCCGGCGCGCATAGCTTCTCGGTGGCACTGGCCGGCCCGCCGCTCGTCCAGCCGGCGGACCTGCGGCCTGTGGCGCCCATCCCGTCGAGCGTGCAAGGGGCCGAACCGACCGGCCTCGCGCGCTGAACTCCGGCGAGGCTGCTCACCCTGGGCAGCCTCCTATTCGGTCCAGATCCGGCTGACGGTCGCCGTATCCTCCTGCACACGCACCGCAAACACATCGGGATTGGTCAGCCGCTGCCAGGCTTCGAAGTCGTACCCGGTATCAAAGTGCTGCAATAGCAGCGCCAGCAGATTGCCGTGGGTGACGACCACGGTGTGCTGCGCGGAGTGGACCAGGATGTCGCGCAGGGCCGCCACGCCGCGGGCCTGCGCGATACGGCTGGATTCGCCGCCGGGCAGGCAGAGATCCGGGTCGGTGAAGCTGGCGCGCAGGCGATCCAGCCAATCGGGCAGCGGGTCCGGCCCGGCGAGCACGCGCTCGGCCAGGCGCGCGTCGGTCTCGACGGGCAGGTCCAGGCGCCGGGCCAGCGGCATGATCGAGGCGCGGGCGCGCAGAAACGGGCTGGATACAATGCGCTCGATAGGTAGGTGGCCCAGGAACTGGGCGAGGGCCGCGGCCTGCACAGCGCCTTCCGGGGTGAGCGGCGAGTCGGGTTCCTGGCCGGCGGCTTTACAGTGCCGCACCAGATAGAGTTGCCTGGGCAATCCTTTTCTCCGTCTAATGGCTAAATAGTCCGTCACCCGCGATCCGTCATTCTTCGCTGCGCTCAGAATCTCCGTCTTGTCGGTGAAGAGACGAGACTCTTCGCTGCGCTCAGAGTGACAATTGGCGGATGACAGTCTATTAAAGCACGGTGGCACGA
>JAICKM010000597.1 GCA_025927935.1 Chloroflexia bacterium
ATGCGCCCCTGCTCCCCCACCAGTTGAAGCGGCTCGCCCGCCGCGTCGCGCTCGGCCTGGCCCACACCGGCAGCATTGCCGCCAACAGCTCCGGCGACATCTTCGTCGCCTTCTCGACCGCCAACCCCGATGCCGCCCGCGGCCCGCTGGCCCAGGTCGCCATGCTCGACAACAACGCCCTCACCCCGCTCTTCGACGCCACCGTCCAGGCCACCGAAGAAACCGTCATCAACGCTCTGGTCGCCGCCCGCACCATGCTCGGCCGCGACAACCACCGCGTCGTCGCCCTCCCGCATGATCGCCTGCGCGCCGTCCTGCGCCAATACAACCGCCTCAGCGATGGCGGAGGCTGAAGGTAGATACCGCTCGGCGGGGAGCCCGACACGCGGGGGCCGCGCCCAATCCGCCCCTCACGCCGCCGCCCGCGCGCCCGGCATTCGCGTATTCGTGGTCGCATTCGTGGTCGGCTCAGCATGGAAGGCGGGGGTTAGGACGCGGCCCCGATCCGTCCGCCGACCGGCCCACGATCCGCCCAGCGGCGTACCCGGCGCTGGCACGATTTTGCCCCCCGAATGCCATATTATATATAGGCATCTATGAATCGGTGGTACACCACAAGGCATGAAAATTGGTGTTCCCTGCAGCGCGGTCGTGGGGCGCGGCGAGGGCGACTCTTCCTGGTGCTACGAGCCTGTTATATAGGCAGCCCCGGATCCTGGCCAGGCACCACTTGTTGCTGCTCCGCTCGTCGGAAGCGCGTAGGTCAGATTCTGACTCCCGCCGGGATCCTGCGCTCCTGCGGCCGGCGCGACTCTTACCCGCCGCCACGAAAGGAGGGCCCGATGAGTTTCCAACTCTTGTTTGGCCGGGTCGCCGGCTTGGATGTTCATAAGAAGACCGTGGTCGCCTGTCGGGTGCTGGCCACCCCCGACGGGCGTGTCGAGGCGGTCACCCAGCAGTTCGGCACCACCACCCCGGAGTTGCTCCGACTCAGCGACTGGTTGAGTGCGGCCGAGGTCACCCACGTCGGTATGGAGAGTACCAGTGTCTACTGGCAGCCGGTGTATAACGTGCTGGACGGCCCCTTCACCGTCTGGATCTTCAATGCCGCCGCCGTCAAGAACGTGCCGGGGCGCAAGACCGATGTGAACGACGCGCGGTGGTTGGCCGAGTTGCTGCGCTTCGGCCTGGTGCGCCCCAGCTACATCCCGCCGCGCTCCCAACGCAACCTGCGCACCCTCACGCGCGAACGGACCAACTTTGTGCGCCAGCGGGCGACCTTAGCCAATCGCGTGCAGAAGGTCTTGGAGGATGCCAACATCAAGCTGGGGGATGTGGCCAGTAATGTCTTGGGCGTCTCGGGCCGGGCCATGCTGGCGGCTCTGCTGGACGGGGAGCGCGACCCGGCCGTGCTGGCGGATTTGGCGAAGGGGCGGTTGCGCAGCAAACAGGCGGCGTTGCGCGCCGCCCTGGAAGGGCGGGTGCGCCCGGAACACTGCTTCGTGTTGCAAGCCTTACTCACCCAGATCGACAACCTGGACGAGACGATTGCGGGCTTCGACGCCGAGATTGCCCGGGCCTGTGCCGCGCAGGCCGAGGCGATCCACCGGCTGGATGCAATTCCCGGGATTGGCGAAGAGTTGGCCCAAATCATTGTCGCGGAAATCGGCACGGACATGAGCCATTGGCCGAGTGCAGGGCACTTGGCGGCCTGGGCGGGGGTGGCCCCGGGGAACAACGAGAGTGCGGGCAAACGGCGCAACAGTCGCACCCGCAAGGGCAACAAGTGGCTGCGGACGGCGCTGATGGAAGCGGCGGCCGCCGCCGCGCGGACGAAGAGCACGTACTTTGCAGCCCAGTACCGCCGGATTGCGGCGCGCCGGGGGCGGACACGAGCGACGATGGCGGTGGCGCACTCGTTAGTAGTGGTGATTTACTGCATGCTGGCGCGCGGGGAGGAGTACCAGGAGTTGGGGGCGGACTACTTTGAGCGGCAGGCGCCGCAAGCGCGGGCCAAGCGACTGGCGCGGCAGTTGGAGAAGTTGGGCTATACGGTGACGGCCCCTGCGGCGGGAGTAGCGGCCTAACGCCGCCGCCGGCTCCGCAAGGGCGCGGAGCGCACGAACACGGATAAGCAGACCGAGTTGGAGGTCGGGAGCGACCCCCCGAGGGGAGGTATGTCCAGAATCAGGTGGCGTACCCCCAGATAGTATTTTCAGGTCAGAAGGACATGATTTTCGCCCGGTCTCGCGCGCCCGGACCCGTGCCCCGCGGACCGTGCCAAAGCTCAGCGGCAAGGAGAACGCACCAGTGATGCAAGGCCACGCCACGAAACCCCGTCGCCCGCTGGCGCTGTGTCCCCAATGGCCGCCATTGCGCATTATCATCAGATCCCAGGCGTGTTTTATCAACCGCGTGCCTGCGCTTATCAACATCCTGCATGTGCTTATCAGGCATCCTGCCCGTGCGTATCAAGATCTCATCACCCGCCGTGCCACATCTGCCGCTATACCCACTCGTCCATCGTTCATCGTCTACTGCGCATCGTCCACCGTCCACCGTCCACCGTCCACCGTCCATCGTCCATCGTCCATCGTCCATCGTCGCCTGCCCACCGCCCACTGAGAGGAGCGCCCCATGAGTGACACCATCGAAAAGTACCGCGACTACGTGATGACCGGCTTTGTCAAAGCCGTCCAGCCCATCGTCGTCGCCCAGGCCCACGGCGCCGTCGTCACCGACGACGCCGGGCGGAATTACCTCGACTGCTTCGCCGGCATCGCCGTCGTCAACGCCGGGCACGGCAACCCCGAAGTGATCGCCGCCGCGTGCGCCCAGATGGAGCAACTGGTCCATTGCTGCTCCTACGTCTACCATGTCGCCCCGGTGGCCGACCTGGCCGAGAAGCTGGCCGCGATCACGCCCGGCCGGCTCAAAAAGAGCTTCTTCACCAACAGCGGCGCCGAGGCCATCGAAGGCGCGCTCAAGCTCGCCCGGCTCTACACCGGCAAGCACGAAGTCATTGCCCTCAGCATGGGCTTTCACGGCCGCACCTGGGGCGCGCTCAGCGTCACCGGCAACGCCGGGCGTAAGCGCCGCGGTGGCCCCTATGCCCCCGGCGTCGCCTTCGCCCCCGCGCCCGACCCCTTCCGCGCCGGCGGGGCCGACCCCGATGCCCTCGCCGAGCAGTGCGCCGCCGCGCTCGAAGACGTGCTGCGCTTCCACACCGCCGGCGACGTCGCCGCCTTCCTCGCCGAGCCGCTGCTGGGCGAGGGCGGCATCATCGTCCCGCCCGCCGCCTACTTCCCGGCGGTCAAGCGCATCCTCGACCGCCACGGCATCCTCTTCATCGCCGACGAGGTACAGACCGGCTTCGGCCGCACCGGCCGCATGTTCGCCGTCGAGGAGTCCGGCATCGAGCCGGACATCCTGGTCATGGCGAAAGGCATCGCCGACGGCTTCCCGCTCGGCGCCTTCACCACGCGCGACGAGATCGCCGCCGCCTGGCGCCCCGGCGACCACCTCTCCACCGTCGGCGGCAACCCGGTCTGCTGCGCGGCCGCCCTCGCCACTATCGCCTACATCGAGCGCGAACACCTGCCCGACAAAGCACGCCGCGACGGCGAGTACGTCCTGGCCCGCCTCCGGGCGCTCCAGACCCGCTTCCCGCTCATCGGTGACGTCCGCGGCCGCGGCCTCATGATCGGCCTGGAGCTCGTCCTCGACCCCGCCCGCACGCCGGCCCCCGCCCAGGCCGAGGCAATCCGCGCGGCCTGCCTGGAACGCGGCGTCCTCGTCGGCGTCGGCGGCGTCTACGGCAACGTCGTCCGCGTCCAGCCCCCGCTCGTCATCACCCGCGCCCAGATCGACACGGCCTTGCACGTGCTAGAAGAGTCGTTGGCCCAAGTCACCGGCGAGCGCGCCCGGCCCCCCGAACCCGCCGCGCCCGCCCAGACGTGACCTGCGCTCCCGCGAGCATCCGCTGGAGTGCAGGCTTCAGCCGGCCGGCCGCCGACCAAGAAGAGCGCCACGCGCTTTCGTCATCCCGGAGTGCAGGCGTGAGCCTGCCGCCCCGCCGGCTTGTCCGGCCCGGCGGCGCCGCCTACCGACTGACCGGCGCGATCTTCCTGCGCCTGTTGGGCCTCGTCTACCTTACAGCGTTCGCCGCCCTCTGGCCGCAGATCCCCGGCCTCCTCGGCCGCCACGGCCTCTTGCCCGTGGCCGATTTCCTGGCCCGCGTCGCCGGACCGGGCGGCGCCCCCGACTTCGGGCGCCTGCCCACGCTGGCCTGGCTCGATCCCGGCGATGGCTTTCTGTTGTTCCTCTGCGGCGTGGGGATTGCGCTGTCGCTGCTGCTCATTGTCGGCCTGCTGCCCGGCCCGGTCGCGGCCCTGCTCCGGCTGCTGTACCTGTCGCTCGTCAACGTCGGGCAGGACTTCCTCTCCTTCCAGTGGGACATCCTGCTGCTCGAGGTCGGCTTCCTGGCGATCTTCCTGGCCCCCTGGCACTGGCGGCTC
>JAICKM010000278.1 GCA_025927935.1 Chloroflexia bacterium
AGCACGCGGGCCATGCGCACCGGCCCGGTCGAGCAATTCGCACCTACGACGTCGGCCCCGGCGTCTTCCAGGGCGCGCAGCACCTCGGCAGGCGTGTTCCCCGCCTGGGTGCGCCCGTCTTCCTCAAAGCTCATCTGCGCCACCACGGGCAGATCGCATGACTCCCGCGCCGCACGGAGGGCGATCAGCATTTCGCGCAGATCTTTAAAGGTCTCCAGGATGAGCAAATCGACGCCGCCTGCCAGCAAGCCCTCGATCTGCTCGCGGAAAATATCGCGGGCCTCCGTGGCGGCGATGCGCCCCAGCGGCTGGATCGGGCGGCCCAGCGGCCCCACCGATCCGGCCACAAACACGGGCCGCCCCACGATCTCGCGCGCATTGCCGGCCAGTTTTGCGCCGCGGAAATTGATCTGCTCCACCTTATCGCCCAGGTCATAGGTGCTCAGCTTGAAGCGATTGGCCCCGTAGGTGTTGGTCTCGATGATTTCCGCCCCGGCTTCCATGTACGCCTGGTGGATGTCGAGCACCAGTTTGGGCTGCCTGAGATTGCACTCATCGAAGCAATAGTTGGCCGGGACGCCCTTGCTGTAGAGCATAGTGCCCATGGCGCCGTCGCCCACGATGACGCCGGGCCGGCGCAAGCGTTCGAGGAAGGGGCTGCGCGCCTGGGGCGCGGGCGCGGAAGGGACCAATTCACCAAGCTCGGATTCAGATGCTGCCATAGATATCTCCTGTGTAACCTGCCGAAAGTGCGCAACGCTAATTATACCGGAGGAGCCGGAGCACGGCAACCGATCCGCAGCACAGGGCGTTGCGGTTATCCACTGTCGTGGTGGATAACCTGGTGCATAAAGTTGTGGATAAAAGGGATTGACGGCACCGGACGGCGGTGCTATGATAAAGGTGCTTCAGTAAATGTGTTCTTCGGAACTATATATTGGGGTAAGGAAGCCGGAGGATCCGCAAGGATTGTCCGGCTTCTGTCTTTTTCCGGCTAGCGCGGGTAGCCGGGTTTTGCCGGGTAGGGGCGGCAGGCCGGTTGGAAACCGGCCCCTACATCAGGGCAGCAGACCCGTTTGACACCGCTCGCACCGATTAGGTCAGTTGTAGGGGCCGGTTGGAAACCGGCCCGTGCCATGGATGCCGCTGCCGGCTGCTATCGTAGATACCCGGCGAACCGGGCCAGGGAGTCGGTCCCCTGCACGGTGATGCGCGGCCAGTTGTAGCGGCTGCTGAAGGTCAGGCTGCTGCCAGCCCACACGCCGAGCGCGCCGTTATAGCCGCTGGTGCGCGTCAGGGCCTGGAGCGCCGCTGTCGAGTGGCCGTTGGGGTAGGCCAGGTACTGCACCGGCTGCCCTAGCTTGTCTTCCAATTCCGCCTTGCTACGCGCGATCTCCGTGGCCGCCTGGTCGGGGCCCACCCGCGTCAGGTCGATATGCCCCACCGTATGCGAACCCACGAACAATAGCCCCGACCCGACCATTTCGCGCAGTTGCGCCCAGGTGACATAGCCCAGACGGCCAGGGTAGTTGCTGGGGATAAAGGCCATGGCCGGGAAGGCGTGGCGCTTCAGCACGGGGTACGCGGCGGTGTACAGGTCGGCGTAGCCGTCGTCGAAGGTCAGGATCACCGGCCTGGCGGGCAGGTAGCTGGCGTTCTCCAGGCTCAGCCGCGCCCGTTCCAGAGTGGTGGGATGATAGCCGTGCGCGACCAGCCAATCCATCTGCCGGGCGAACTCCGCTGGCGGCACGGATAACTGCTGTCCGGCGACATCGCGCGGGTCGGGATTGGCGCGGATGTAATGATAGAGCAAGATGGGCACCTGCAGCCGCATCTCGGCGAGCCGGGGCGCCGGGCCGGCCTGGACCGGCATGGTCAGGATAACTACCAACAACGCAACGGCGGCCAGCGCGAGCACCGCCCGCGTCCCCTGACGGGCGTGCGCCCGCCCTTTCCTCTGTAGCAACGCGGATCCTCCACGTAAGATATGTTGCGCCCTACCATGTGCGGCGCCTAGTATAGCACAGTTCGCTGCCCGGTGTGCTAGGCTCTATGGCACACCAAGATCCCCCGGCTGCGCTGGAGGGCTGATGATCAGCCGGGATGTTTCGCGCCTAAGGCAGTTGGGCCGTGCGGTTCTGCTCCCGGTGACGGCCGGAGATGGGCAAATTATCGCCGAGGTGGATGCGCCGCGCCGTAGCGGCGCGGCGGCGTGTTGAGCCTGATCGGGTGAACCAGTCAGTTGCAGAAGTTGGCGACCTTACGCCACGGGTGCGGGGGTTTCGTCCACCGGGCGGCCCAACTCGCGGCCCATCAGCAACTCCAGGTCCGGGGGCGGGGCGCCGTCCTCGCCCTGGTCGAGCGCGGCGGCGGCCTGGTAGCCGGTGTAGAGCCGGTGATAGAGTCCTTCGCGGGCCAGCAGTTCGGCGTGCGTGCCTTGCTCCACGATGCGCCCCTGGTCGAGGACCACGATGCGGTCGGCTTTCTCCACCGTGGACAGGCGGTGGGCGATGATCACCACAGTGCGGTTCTTCATCAGCCGCTCCAGGGCGTTCTTGATCAGGGCTTCGCTCTCGTTGTCCAGCGACGACGTCGCCTCGTCGAGGATGAGGATGCGCGGGTTGCGCAGCAGGGCGCGAGCGATGGCGACCCGCTGGCGCTGCCCGCCAGACAGTTTCACGCCGCGCTCGCCGATGACGGTGTCGTAGCCGTCGGGCAGTTCGGCGATCAGGCCGGCCAGGTTGGCGGCGCGGGCTGCCGCCTGCACTTCGGCCAGCGGCGCCCCCAGCTTACCATAGCTGATGTTGTCGCGCAGGGTGCCGCCGAACAGCAGCGGGTCTTGCGGCACCACGCCGATATGCGAACGCAGGTCGCGCAGCTTCACGCCGCGCACATCATGGCCGTCCACCAGGATGCGCCCGCTCTGCACATCGTAGAAGCGCGGGATCAGGCTGGCGAGGGTAGTCTTGCCCGCGCCGCTCGGCCCGACCAGCGCGATCACCTGGCCCGGCTGGATCTCCAGCGAAATATCATGCAGGACATTGGTTCCGCCGGAATAATGGAAAGTGGCGTGCTCGAAGCGGACCGCCCCGGCGACCACTGGCAGCGGCACGGCATCGGGCGCCTCGACCACCTCCACACGTGTATCCAGCAACTCAAAAACCCGCGCCGCCGCGCCCCCTGATGCGCGTAACTGGGCGTAAGTGGAGGCCAGGCCGCCCAGCGGGCCGGAGACCATGACGACGAACAGCAGCAGCGAGACCAGTTGCCCGGTGGTGAGTTGCCCGGAGACGACTTCGGTGCCGCCAAACCACAAGATGGCGATCATGACTCCGAAGCCCATCATGGTCATAATCGGGCCGAAGGCCGCGCCCAGGCGAATGCGGCGCACAGCGATCTCGAAGGTCTTCTCGATGGCCTGCCCGTAGCGCTCGGACTCGTAGTCTTCGCGGTTAAAGGCTTTGACGACCCGCGGCGCCGACAGCGTCTCTTCGAGCACCGTAGTCGCTTCGCCCAGGGCTTCCTGCGACTGCTTGGACGTGGTTTCCAGCCGCTTGCCGAGGACCCGCCCAATCAGGATCAGCGGGGGGACGAGCACGAGGATGAGCAGGAGCAGCCGCCAGTCAAATATAGCGATGAAGAAGAGGCCGCCGATCAGCGTAATCACCTGCTGGACGGCGCCGAACAGGTTGGTCGTTAGGCCGGCTTGCACCACGCTCACGTCGTTCGCCAGGCGTGAGGTGAGTTCGCCCACGCGCTGGTTCTCATAGAAGGTGAGCGAGAGGCTTTGCAGGTGGGTGAACACGCGCCGCCGCAAGTCGGCCACCAGGCGCTCGCCCACATAGGCCAGCGAATATGACTGGCCGAAGTTCAGCGCCGCGCTGATCACCGAGACGGTGACCAGCAGCATAATGCTTTGCCCCAGCGCATCCAGCCGCCGCGGCCCGGTGATGCCGTCGACCAGTTGCTGCACCGTGAGCGGGATCGCCAGGGTGATGAAGCTGTTCAGCACCAGCATGACGCCGCCCAGCGTCAGGCGGGGCCAGTAGGGGAAGGCCAGGGCCAGCAGCCGTGACAGCGGCGCGCCGCCGCTGGGCGGCTCTTGCTTCGTGGTCGTTGCCATCCGGGTCTGGGCCGGGCTTGTTGCCTGCGCCAAATCTCAATCCTTCCCACCGGGGCCATCGCCCCACACTGCGCGGGCCGGACATCCGCCCGGCCCACCGTTACTGACTCCGCACTTACTACGCACATAGAACGAAAAGGTTCCAGGAAGCTTACGGTTTTCGCCGGCCGGTGGTTCTCTTGACAGCATAGGTGCCGTGTGCTAGAGTTGGCTCCAATTCGGGACCCTTGCTCCTGGATTCCACCGGGCTGCCCAACCGCGGCCGCGGCGTGCGCAGGATAGCGTGGCTGGATTGTCACCATTTGTCTACGGACGTTCACTCTTCCGGCTATCAGGATCGCGTATACTGGATGCTGGGCCGAAGAGCGCCAATCACTTGGTTCTCCTGAAGGTACTACGCTGGAGGTAGCGACATGCTTCATCATTCCAAAGGTGGGCAGGGCTTATGAAAATCGCGGTTCCTAAAGAGATTCTGCCCGGAGAGCGCCGCGTGGCGCTGACGCCGGATGCAGCGGGCCGCCTGGTGAAAGCCGGGCATGAAGTCCTGGTGGAGGCGGGCGCGGGCACCGCCGCCTATTTCGGCGACGCGGCGTATACCGCGGCGGGCGCGCAGATGGTCGCCGATACGGCGGCCCTGTTCGGCGCCGGCGATATTGTGCTCAAAGTGCAGAAACCGATGATGAACGACGCGCTGGGGCAGCACGAAGTCGATCTGCTCAAGCCGGGCGCCGTATTGATCAGCTTTCTGCAATCGCTGACCAGCCCGGATCTGGTGCGCCGGCTGGCCGAGCGGAATATTACCAGCTTCGGCATGGAGGCCATTCCGCGCATCTCCCGCGCGCAGGCGATGGATGCCCTTTCCTCGCAGGCCACCGTCGCGGGCTACAAGGCCGTGTTGATCGCCGCCGATACGCTGGGCAAGTTCTTCCCGCTGCTGATGACGGCTGCGGGCACCGTGGCCCCGGCCAAGGTGTTTGTGCTGGGCGCCGGGGTGGCCGGGTTGCAGGCCATCGCCACCGCGCGCCGCTTGGGCGGGGTGGTCGAGGCGTTCGACGTGCGCCCGGTGGTGAAAGAGCAGGTGGAGAGCCTGGGCGCCAAGTTCGTCATGCTGGAACAGGGCGCGATTGAGGCCGCCGGGGCGGGCGGCTACGCCAAGGAGCTGTCCGAAGAGCAGCATCGCCTGGAGGTGGAATTGCTGGCCCGGCATGCCAAGGACTCCGATGTGATTATCACCACGGCGGCCATTCCGGGGCGGCGCGCGCCGGTGCTGATCACTGCCGATATGGTGGCGACCATGAAGCCCGGCTCCGTGATTGTGGATCTTGCGGCGGAGACCGGCGGCAACTGCGAACTGACGCGGGCGGGCGAGACGGTCGTGCAAAACGGCGTCATCATCATGGGGCCGCTGAACATGTCGAGCATGATCCCGGTCCATGCCAGCCAGATGTACTCCAAGAACGTGACCAACCTGCTGCAACTGCTTATGCCTAAAACCGAGTTGCAGCTTAACTTCGACGACGAAATCATCAGCGGCACCTGCATCACGCACGGCGGCCAGATAGTCCACGCCGCCACGCGCAAAGCGCTGGAAGCCGCCCAAGGAGTGGCCGCATGAGCAATCTTAGCACCGAAGCGCTGTTGCTGATTTTGACGATTTTCATCCTGGCGATCTTTATCGGCATCGAAGTGATCAGCAAGGTTCCCACCGTGCTGCATACGCCGCTGATGTCGGGCACGAACGCGATCCACGGCATCGTGCTGATGGCGGCCATGCTGGTCGCGGGCGTCGCCGTGACGGGCAAGGGCTGGGGCCTGGCGCTGATCGGCTTCCTGGCCGTGATCCTGGGCACCGTCAACGTGGTCGGCGGCTTCGTTGTGACGGACCGGATGCTGGAAATGTTCAAGGCGAAGCAACCGCCGAAGGACACGAAGAAGTAAGATGGTGCGGCGGGTTGCGGGCGACGCCTCGACGGCGTTGCGACCCGTAACCGCAGCTAGTGGTAGCAGAGAAGGATACTTGCTGTGATTCCCAGTGACAGCCCGGTACTGCAAATTATCTATATCCTCGCCGCTGTCGCCATCATCATCGGCCTGAAACGGTTGTCGTCGCCGGCTACGGCGCGGTCCGGCAACCAGATCGCTGCGGTGGGCGTGGGGGTGGCGCTGCTGGCTACGTTGTTCAGCAGCGATATCCAGGATTACCTGTGGATCATCATCGGCGTGCCCATCGGCGCGGTGATCGGCTATCTAGGCGCGCGGCGCGTGCCCATGACGGCGATGCCGCAGATGGTGGCTCTCTTCAACGGTATGGGCGGCGGCGCGGCGGCGCTGGTGTCGATTGGCGAATTCATGCACCGGCGGCAGCTCGGCGAGCCGGAAACCTTCGGCATCTTGCTGACCACCCTGCTCGGCCTGATCATCGGGTCGCTCTCCATCGCCGGTAGTATCGTCGCCTTCGGCAAGCTCCAGGGTTGGATCTCCGGGCGGCCGGTGACATACACCGGCCAGAACATCGTCAATGGGGTACTGGGCATCGTTATGCTGGCGTTGAGCATCTACATGCTCGCCGTCGACCCGACGAACGGCCTGGCCTTCGGGGTCATCGCGGTGATCGGGCTGATCCTCGGCGTGGCGATGGTCATGCCCATCGGCGGCGCGGATATGCCGGTGGTTATCTCGCTCTTGAACTCGTTCACCGGCCTGGCGGTCGCCATGACCGGCTTCGTGCTGGAGAACCCGCTGCTGATCATCGCCGGGACGCTGGTCGGCGCGTCCGGCACGCTGCTGACCCAGTTGATGAGCAAGGCGATGAACCGCTCGCTTGCCAATGTGCTCTTCGGCGCGTTCGGCACCGGCGGTGGTCCGGCGACCGTTGCCGGCGGCGACGGCAAGGGGGGCGTGCCCCTGCGCGAAACCAGCATCGAGGATGCGGCGACGCTGCTGGCCTATTCGCATAACGTGATCATGGTGCCGGGCTACGGCCTGGCGGTGGCTCAGGCGCAACAGGCCCTGCGCGACCTGGCCTCCGTGCTCGAAGAGCGCGGCGTCGAGGTGAAGTATGCGATCCACCCGGTGGCGGGGCGCATGCCGGGGCACATGAACGTGCTGCTGGCCGAGGCGAACGTGCCGTACACTCAGTTGAGCGAGATGGAGGAGATCAACCCGGAGTTTCCGCAGGCCGACGTGGCGCTCGTCGTCGGGGCGAACGATGTGACCAACCCGGCGGCGCGCACAAACCCCGGCAGCCCGATCTTCGGCATGCCGATCCTCAACGTCGACCAGGCGCGCAACATCATCGTGATCAAGCGCGGGCGCGGCACCGGCTTTGCCGGCATCGAGAACGACCTCTTCGCCGATCCCAAGACGGTGATGCTGTTCGGTGACGCCAAATCCGAGTTGTCCCAACTCGTCACCGCGACCAAGGCCGTCTAACCGCGACCGCTATTCGTGAATAACGCTGACCGGGCCGGGCAAGAGTGTTTCTTGCCCGGCTCTCGTTGTTGCCTGCGCCCTACTTTGGCATATAGCTTGCCTCAGTAGCGGGTGCGCCGCCCGGCCTGGGCGGGCTTGACACGCGATCGCGTCGCTTGGTTAGTGAGGAGTCTTATGGGCAAGCATTTGCGCGGGGTGATCCTGGATGTGGACGGCACCCTGATCGACAGCAACGGCGAGCACGCCGAAGCCTGGGTTGAAGCTTTCCGGCAGCACGGCTACGATGTGTCGTATGACAAGGCGCTGCACATGATCGGTATGGGCAGCGACAACCTGCTGCCCAAGGCTGTGGGCGTCGAGAAGGATACGCCGGAAGGCAAGGCGCTCAGCAAGGCTTCGGATGACATCTTCAAGTCGCAGTACCTGGCGCACATCCACGCCTTCCCGCAGACGCGCGAGTTGTTGCAGCATATGTGCGACCAGGGCCTGCGCCTGGCCGTCGCCAGTTCGGCCAAGAAAGAGGAACTCCAGCACCTGCTCGAAATCGCGGGCGCCGCCGACTTGATCGAGACCCAAACGTCGTCCGGCGACGTGAAGAACTCCAAGCCGGACCCGGACATCGTCCACGCCGCGCTGACCCGGCTCGATCTGGAACCGGATGAGGTAGTGATGGTCGGCGATACGCCGTATGACATCGAGGCGGCGCGCAAGCTGGGCATCGGCACCATCGCGTTCCGCTCCGGCGGCTGGGATGACGCGGGCCTGGCCGGGGCCATCGCCATCTACGATGATCCCGCCGATCTGCTGGCCCACTTCGCCGAGTCGCCGCTGGCCCAGGGCGGCCCGGCCCCGGCGCCGGTCCGCTAGCGCGGCTTCCAACCTCCCGTTGGG
>JAICKM010000698.1 GCA_025927935.1 Chloroflexia bacterium
CGGTGCAGTCGGTGATCGTGTTGCCGTCCACCGTGGGCGCCAGGTAGGGCACGAACACCCAGATGCCGAACCCGCCCGCGGCGCAGGCAGCCACGCGGTTGTCCTGGATCAGGTCCAGCGTGCCCCCACCGTCCCCGGCGTTGTCCGTGTGGATGCCACTGGCCGAATACATCACGAGGTTGTTCACGATCTCGGTGCCGGTGGAATGGTTGGCCGCGATGGCGTCGTTAGTCCCCACCACGGTGTTGTGGACGATCTGGCCGCCCGCCCCGGACAGGAAGATGCCGATGGAACTGCCGTCGCCTTGCACATTCTGCACGCTGTTATCGTGCAGGCTATAGCCGTTGCCGCCCGATCCCTGGATGCCGCGCAGGTAGGTGCTATAGATGCCGACATGGTGGACGGTCAAGGTGGCGAAGTTGCCGGCGATGTTGTCGGTGATGATGCCGTTGCGGGCATCGAGGTCGGCCCCGCCGCGCACGATCCCGCTGGTCAGCGCCGGGTTGTCGCCGTCCAGGATCAGGTCATGGATGGTCACGCCGTTGGCGCGCACGAGGAAGATGTTGCTGGCCGCGCCCCCGCACAACGAACCGCCGCCACCCGTGTTGCAGTCGGGATTGGACACCGCCGGGATGACGGTGGTGCCGCGACCGGCACCGGCCACGGTCAGCGTCTTGGAGATGACCACATTCTCGGTGAATGTGCCGTTCACGGCGTTGACGGTACCGCTGGGGTTGGAGCCGGTCACACCGCCCTGGATCGAAGAATAGCTGCCGGGCGGGTCGGTGGTCGTCACCGGGGCGAACGGCGTGCCCGCGGACGGCGCGGCGTTCAGCCAGGGCACATAGTCGATGTCGTTGACCGCGGAGTCGCCCTGCGCGCCCACGTTGTAGGTGTTGCCGGGCGCGGTGGGGCCATTGGCGCTGCCCCACCAGTTGTTCTCGCCGCTAAAGGTGCTGGCCGCCGGGCCGCCCACGTTGCGCCCGCCGATGCCGTTGCCGGTGATGCTGTTGCCCGTCACCAGGCCGCCGCCTGCCGCCGCGTTGCCGCGGTCGAAGTAGGGCGTGCCCTGCTGGTTGATCGAGGGGTTGCCGCCCTGCACCTGGATGCCCACGTCGTTGTTGCCGACGGTGTTGCCCAGCACCTGCTCATTGAGGCCCTCGACGACGATGCCGAAGCCGTCGCCGGTCGAGCCGGTGGGCTTGCGGTGGTAGCCGCTGATCGAGTTGTTGCGGATCACGACGCCCCTGGGCTGGTCGGGGTTGACTCCCGCCTGCGGGGACCGGCGGATCACGAGGATACCGGCGTAATCTTCCACGCGGGTGGCGGCCAGGGTGCGCGAGACGGTGTTGTTCTCGACCACCAGGCTGCCGGGGCCGCTGGTCGCCCCGTTGCCCGCCGAGTTCTTGATCTCGATGCCGAAGCGCCCGTTGTCGGTCACGGTGTTGTCGGCGACCAGGTTCGCGCCGGCCCCTTGCGCGCCCAGCACGCCGATGCCCGAATCGCCGTTGCCGGTGACGGTGTTGCCGGTGATCGCCAGTCCGGTTACGCTGCCGTCGCTGATGTCGATGCCGACCAGGCCGTTGTTGTTGAAGGTGCCGTCCTCGATGGTGATGTTGCTCTTGGCGCCGTTGATGATCCAGACGCCGCGGCCCGTGCTCCCCCAGTTGTCGGAGG
This sequence comes from Chloroflexia bacterium, assembly GCA_025927935.1. Next base: position 1,678 of record JAICKM010000698.1, read on the forward strand.
CGTTCACCCGGCGCAGGGTGAGGCCGTTGATGCCCGATGCCTGGACCCAGATGCCGTGGAGGGTGTTATCCAGCGCCGCCAGATCTTCGATTAGCACCGTATTCAGCGGCCCGGTGGGCAGGCTGAGGCCGTATTGCCAGCGCTCGACGCTCAGGCGCTTGATAGTGATGTTGCTGCGCGCCCCGCTGAAGGCGATGCCCGTACCGCTGCCCGGCCCTAGCAGCCTCGTCGTGGCGCTGGTGTTGCCTTGCAGCGTCAGATCGTCTTTGTTGATCGTCGCGCTCTCCCGATAGTCGCCGGAGGCAAGGTTCACCGTGTCGCCCGCGACTGCCGCGTCAATGGCGGGCTGGATGGCCTCATAGTGGTTGCTCGCCGGGTCCCAGTAGACTTTGGTCATCTGGATATGGCCGCTGCCCCACGTGGTGCCTTCCTTCTCGGAGGTGTAGAACAGGTAGGTATCGCTACCGACCTGCGCGGCTTCCGGCCAGTAGTCCCACCAGTCGTTCGCCCCATAGCGAGCCGCCGTCACCGTCGTGTTGCTGCCCGACCAGGTGGTGCCGTCCGCCGACTGCGTCCAGGCAATGCGTTGCGGGCCGGTGCCCAGGTCGGGCGCCAGGAAGACGTTGTACTTGCCGGCGGCGTCCTTGAAGATCGTCGGGTCCCAGTTGGTCACGCTGCCGCTTGGCGCCGCCACCGAGATCGGCGCGGTCCAGGTGACGCCATCGGTGGAGGACGTGATGAAATCTTCGCCGGTCGCACCGTCCACCATCACCAGGCGGAACGTGGTTCCATCGACAATAGCCTTGGGCAGGGCCATGCCCGCGGCCACCAGCGTGGGTGCCGACCAGGCGGCGCCGTTCCAATTGCGGGCGAAAATGCCTGCGCCGGTGCCGTCTTCGTAGAACAGCCAGACCTTGCCGTCGGGCGTTGCCACGGCTTCGGCGTTGAAATAGGCCGCGTCGCTCAGTTCGCCGCGCGCCGACCAGCCGGTGCCGGCATTGGTGTAGTAGTACAGCGAGCCGCTGTTGCCGCCGCTGGCCCAGAAGACCCAGATCCGACCGCTGCTGTCCTGGGTGGCGGCCACGGTGCGCCCATAGAACGTGGCCGGGAGGCCGCTGCGGTCGGAGAGCTGCGTGGGCGCGCCCCAGAATAGCCCGTCGGACGAGGTTAGGTAGAAGATGTTGTAGGTGGTGTTGTCGGGGTTGCAGCTCGGGCGGACGCAGGGCGCGACTTCGCTGCGGGTGAAGAACAGGTAGTAGCTGCCGTCGGCGGCGTGCAGCAGCGAAGGGTTGCGATCATAGTTCGGGCCGCTGGTCAGCGCCCTGGATAAGCTAACCTCGCGGGTTTCCGGGCCGGCTGCCGCCGTGAACTGGGCGGTCAGCGCGGTGGTCAGGACCAGGACGGTCGCCAGCACCGCGCCGAGGAGCTGCAAGGGAGTTTTGCGGGAACGCATTGGTATGTCTCTCCTGAATAAAGCGAGCGAATAAGAGGCTATTATGCCCGCGCGGGGGTGGGTGCCTGTCCGGCGCCGGGCGATCCTGGGATTATGTGGGGTGGGCCAACCTCCTTACCGGCCGGGCGATGGTCACACGACAAGCAGGCACACCGGCCCAGGGGCGGGCACAACCCGGCGCCTCCCGGCACGGCAAGCCTGCGGCTACAGCGATGGATGGTAATCGGTAGCGGGGACGGATTATATTGCGACCATGATCGCGGCTAGATACTGCAAAGCGGTCTTATCCTGGAGGTGTGTCACTGTGGGACGCTGCCGGCAGAGCCGTATCGCAACGCCCAATTCCGCGCACGACCAGGCAGCCACAGCATAATGCCGAGGGACGGCGTACCCCGCGAGTGCGCTGGCCGAACGAATGCCGGATGAGGTATACCACAGGAGCACAGCTTAACTTCAACCCTGGCCTGCGCGCCCTGCCGTGGCCAGATGCCCGGCCTGCTACAGCGTAGAGCAGCCAGACTTCTCGATGTGGATGGAGTATTTGGGCCTGGCAGTAAGTATCCGAGCCGAGTGTCTAACGGCGTTGCGCCCGATTTCGCCTCGTGGTCTTAGCGCCGGAAAGTATTATAACATCAACTTCGTGAATCCGCCACTAAACAAGAGAATCA
>JAICKM010001083.1 GCA_025927935.1 Chloroflexia bacterium
AGGCGCCCGTCGGGGCGGCGCACGCCCTCATAGAAGTTGAGCCGGATCTGCATTGACTTGGGCAGCCCGCGCTCGAACAACTCTTCGGTGGACAGGCTGTGGGTTTCGTCGGCGTCGAAGGTGGCGCCGATCAGCGAGAGGACCGTTTTGCGCATCGCTTTGCGCACGGGGCGGCCGTCTTCCCAGGTGGTGAACTCGCCGACGATCTCCAGGCCGTGCGCCGCGTTCAGGACGTTACGCAATAACTCGCGGTTCTTCGAGCGGTGGATGCCGCGAGTGTCGCGCTTGGCGCCCAGGCGGTCGAGCAGTTCGTTGCTGTCGATGGTGATCAGCGGGTTGCGCCAGTAGGGCGCGTCGTTGGCGATCTCGTAGAGCAAGTGAACTACCCGCGCGCCATACGCGCCGACATACGGGCGGATCAGATCGATAATGTTGTCGATAGTGTCCTGCGGGTAGTCCAGCGGAAGTTGCATCTGCAAGGTGACGGTGCGCTTTTGCGCGCTGATGATCCCCGTTTGTAGGTCCCAGGCCGACGGCGGAGTGTGGATCTCGGTGGCCTTGGCCGCGTAGAGCTTATCGACGGCGATCAGGGCTTCCTGGGTGATCGCCATCTGCTCTTCGACCGGCACGGCGGGTTCCGGGGGCGGCTGGCCCTGGATGCGGCTCTGCGTAGTTTGCACCAGTTGGCGTAACTCGTCGCTGATCGGCGGCGCGATGGTCGTGAAGGCCAGCAACATGCCCATGAAGATGTGCGCGGCGTCGCGGGCGATGGCGGCGCCCTGCCCTAGGATGGGGGTGCCCGTGCTTTCGAGATCGGCGATGATGGGCGCCAGCGTGGCCCGGTCGAGCGCGTGCCGGTCGGGCCAGAACTGGCCCTCGCCCAACGCCACGGCGACGAGGCTGCGCAATAACGGAATAATCAGTTCGGCAATCTCGGTCGGGCGGCCCTGGAGATCGCGCAGCACGGCGGCGGCATAGGGCGTTTGCAGCCAGCTCGTGGCGAGCGGCGTGGCGGGCGACTCGGGGCTGGTGGTGGGCAGCAAGATGGCCCGGCCCACTTCGGCGGCGAAGGTCAGGTCGGCATACCAGGCCAGGGTGGCGGGCTTCCAGCCGCGCGGGGCGCCGAGGGCCAGCAGTTGCGCGGTGAGATCGAGCGCGGGTTGCGGGTAGACCTGGCGCCCGTGCTGGTACTCGCAGGCCACTAGGCCCTGGTCGCGCAAGGCCACGAGATCGGCGGGGGCCAGGGCCAGCCGTTCGCACGCCTGGGTGAAGGAGAGTCCACTCGTCGCGGTTGCTCTGGGCATGGGTATCTCTCGTCTACGGGAATGGCGACCGGGCCGGCACCCCGATCCCTCGCACAGCAGGTCATGTACTACGCCTCAGTATAAGCCAGCGGCGCGGGGGTGTCAAACCTGGCGGCGGCGCCCGGCGGCTCAAGCCAGCTACCTTTACGAAGGCCGCCTGCGCGGCCTATCTCAATGGGAATCGCCCGCCGCTTCCAGGGCCGGGCGGCGCTCCCTACCAAGTACCCTGCTTAGGCGGCGTTCACGCTCACGGTTGGCGTCCTTGTATCGGAGGGTCCCCTGCTGTGTTAGCCGGTCCATCCGAACGGTTCGGATGCATACAGCGCTTTGCGAGCTTGCAGGAGCACTAT
>JAICKM010000293.1 GCA_025927935.1 Chloroflexia bacterium
CGCCGCCGGGCTGGCCGCCCGCTGGCAGTCCCTGGCCGCCCACGGCCTGGTGCCGCCCTGGCTGGGCCGGCTGCTGTAGCGGATTAGATTGACCGCAGAGACGCGGAGAACGCAGAGGTTTTGATGGGCTGTGCACCCGAGGTAGGGAATCTAGCGCCTCGGTAGCGTAGAACCGGCACCCACGCTGAACATCAGCGATCCACGGAATTCTCTAAACCACCCTTCTATTAATAAGCTCTGCGTCCTCTGCGTCTCTGCGGTCAATCTATTCGGCCAGCAACGCCCGCAACTCCGCGGTGAGGGCGGCGCTTTCCTCCGGGCGGCCGTGGAAGGCGGCCGGGGTGTTCTGGTAGAGTTCGACGCGCCACGCGCCGCCGTGCCGCGTGGCAACCAGGCTTTGCACGGCGTTTAGATCGGGATTGATGTCTGCTGTGCCGGCGGGCACCAGGCCCGAGACGGCACGCAGCACGGCCACCTCAGGCGTCAGGAAGCGCACCTCGCGCACCTTGCCGATGTAGGCGGGCGTGGGGTGATCGGCGAAGATCGGCGCCAGGTGCTCCGCGATGGCCGCGCGGCCGTTGATCACGCTGCCGTCATAGCCGACCAGGTGGCCGGCCTCGCCGAACAGCGCCGCCATCCCGGCGGCGTCGCGCCGGTTCCACTGCTCCAGCAACGCCGCATACAGCTCGCGCACCCCGGCCTCGGCGTCCGGCACGGCTGGTCCGTGCATCGATTGGGTGTCCATGCCACATTCTCCCTCGCTATCCGGCCCGTGAATACGAATTGTGGGACCGGGATAGGGCTGCTATGGTGCTGAGCACGTCGGCTCTGGGTTGGTGATGCCGTATTGCGACCGCTCTTCCGGGGTCAGGTCGCGGGTCAATTCGGCACAGAGCGCACGAATCGTGTCATGGTAGTCGATTGGCCAGCGCCGGGCCGTCTTATCCAGGCTGGCCGTCAAGATGTACTTGCCGTCAGGCGAGAAGACCGCGGCCTTCACCTGGTCGCTGTGGCCGGTGAACCGGCGGACTTCCTGCCCCGTCGCCACGTCCCACAGCCGCGCCACTCCATCATCGCCCGCCGTGAGGACCAGCCGGCCGTCCGACGAGAACTCCGCCGCCTTCATACCGGCATTAGGAACCGTAAAGCGTTGTAGTTCCTGCGCGGTCTGCACATCCCACACACGCGCGGTCGTGTCGTCGCCGGCAGTGACGATCTGCTTACCGTCGCGCGAAAAGCTGACCCGCACATACCCCGCCGTATGGCCGGTGAAGCGGCGCACTTCCTGGCCCGTCGCCGCGTCCCACAGCCGCACCTCGCCGTTGCCACTGCCGGCTAGCACCTGCTTGCCGTCCGGTGAGAAGACCGCCTTCGTGACGATATCCGTGAGCTGAAATGCGCGCAACTGGTGCCCCGTTGCTGCGTCCCACAGCCGCGCCGTCATGTCGTGACTGGCCGTCACGATCAGCTTCCCGTCGGGCGAGAAGAAGGCGCGATTCACCTGGTCGGTATGGCCGGTGAAGCGGCGTAGCTCTTTCCCGGTCGCGGCGTCCCATAGCCGGGCGGTCCGGTCGTTGCTGGCGGTCAGCACCGTCTTGCCGTCGGGCGAGAAGACCGCGCTGCCCACGCGGCCCTCGTGCCCCACGAACCGCCGTAGCTCTGCGCCCGTGGCGGCGTCCCACATGCGCGCGGTCGCGTCGTCGCTGCCTGTGAGGATGTATTTGCCGTCCGCCGAGAGGCTGACCGACCACACGCCATCGCTGTGCCCATTGAGGACAAGCGCGCCTGGCGCCGCCTGCATGTCCCAGACTCTCGCGGTGTTGTCAAAACTGGCGCTCGCCACCCGCTTGCCGTCACGGGAGAACGCGGCCCCGAAGATCTCTCCCGTGTGCCCGGTCAATGTCCGGAGTAGCTGACCGGTTGCCACGTCCCATAGCTGCAGAACCCGGCCTTCCCCGCCGCTCAACAGGTATTTGCTGTCCGGCGAGAAGGTGAGTGCAAGCACCCCCTGCACGCCGGTGATCAGCCGCACCTGCCGGCCGGTGGCCGCATCCCACACCCGGATCTCACTGGCGACGGCATTGGCGTCGGGCACTTCGCCCGCTCCTGCCGCGACATACCGCCCGTCCGGCGAGTAGGCGGCCAGCGCGACCCAGCCGTGCTCGACAGGGAACTCGCGTAGCTGCCGGCCGGTAGCCGCATCCCACAGGCGCGCCGTGTTGTCCAGGCTCGACGCGAACACATACTTGCCGTCGGGCGAGTACGCCGGGAATACGCCCGCCGTCGGGCCGGTGAAGGTGCGCAGCATCCGGCCCGTGCCGACATCCCACAGATGCGGGCTGTTATCCCCACCGTCGGTGAGCACGTACTTGCCGTCGGGCGAGAAATAGGTCCACGAAATGGCGCCGCCGGCGCCGGCGGCGAAAACGCGCACCGTCTGATAGGTGGCGAGATCCCAGAGCCGCATGGTGCCGTCGTCGCTGCCGCTGATCAGGTATTTGCCGTCCGGCGAGAAGTCCAGGCCCCAGACGGCCTGAGTATGGCCGGTGAAGATGTGTACCACCTTGCCTCCGGCGATGTCCCAGAGCCGCACCGTGGAATCTCGACTGCTGGTGGCCAGGTACTTGCCGTCGGGAGAGAACTTCGCCGCCTGGACCGCGGCGGTGTGCCCGGAGAAAACGCTGGGTGGGATACCCTGGAACGCGACCGCCGAGAGCGCGGCGTCGGCTTGCGATGAGTACTCCGTGTGCAACGAGCGGATGCTGAGCAAGGCGATCAGGCTGGGATCGCCGTGCGCGAGCAGCAGGTTGTTGGCCTCGCCGGCGATGCGCGCGGCGCTGGCGTGGGCAAAGTTCGCCTCGGCGACGGCACTGCGGTTGAACGCCCAGGCCGCCAGGCCCGCCGCGACCAGCAGGAAGACGGCCAGACCGCCGACCAGGTAGCGCAGCCGGTTCGCGGCCCGCTTTTGCAGCGCCAACTCTCTGGCCTGCTGTTGTTGCTCGGCCTGCTCCCGCCGCTGCTGCTCCTGTAAGCTGGCCGCCAGGTACGCCTGCTCCGCGGCCGTCAGCGCCAGAGGCACCGCGCCGTCGCCAGGCGCCGCCAGGCCCGCGAACTGCGCCAGCCGCACCCCGCCGGCCAGGAAACTCGTCTCCTGGCCCGAGCGCTGCCACTCGGCCGCCGAATAGAGCAGCCGGCGCTGCACCAGCAACTGCTCGCGGCTCTCGGCCAGCCAGGCGCTCAGCCGACCCCACGAGCGCAGCAGCGCCTCGTGCGCCACCTCCACCGTGGCCCCCCCGCTCAGCGGGTCGCGGTCGAAAGTTAGCATGCGGTAGCGCCCGTAGAGATCGAGTACCCGCTGGAGCGCGGCCTGATCGCGCGCCGCCGACATAACCTCGGCCAGCAGGGCGCGCCGCCGGGTGTCCTCCCCGCCTTCCCCCGGCGTCACCAGGCGCAGAAACAGGTCCCGCGCTTCGGCCTGCTCGGCCCCGCTCAACTGCTCGTACACACCCTCGGCGCGCCGCGCCAGCGAGCCGAAGACGCCGCCGCTGGCCTTGTAGGCCGCCAGAGTCATCAGCCGGCCCGCGCGCCGCTCGTATAGCTCGGTCAGCGCGTACTCCAGCAGGGGCAGCAGGCCCGGCTGCTCGCCCACGTCGCCCATGATCGCTGCCGCCAGCCCCTTCTCCAGCGCGACTCCCGCCCGCTCGGCCGGTTCGGTGATCGCCCGGTAGAGTTCATCTGCCGCGAGCGGGCCAACCACTTCCGTGCGCCAGCCGAACAACTCGCTGGACGGCAGGTAGAGCAGCGGCCGGTCGTAGAAGTCGGCGCGCAGCGTGATGATTACCCGCAGGCGACTGCGCTCGTCGGCCACCGCGCTGAAGAGGCTGTCGATGAAGCCCGCGCGCACCCGCTCATCGGGCACCATCGTAAACAGCTCTTCGAACTGATCGATCAGCAGCAGCAATTCGCTCTGCTCATCGCCCGGCAGCACCCGTTTGACGGCGCGGGCCAGCCCGCGCTCGTCGGCCCGCAACTGCTCCATCAGGCTCGGCGGCGGATTGGCCGCCACGCGCAACAGCGCCGCTTCCAGCTCCTCCAGCGGGTGCGTGCCGGGGCTGAGTTCGACGACGACGGGGCGCCCGCCGTTGGGCAGCCCGTGCTGCCGGAGCGCGGGCAGCAACCCCGCCCGCACCACGCTCGTCTTCCCGGCCCCGGACGGCCCGACCACGGCCAGGAAGCGCGCCAGCGCGGTTTCCTCGCCCAGCCGCTCGCGCAGGCGCTCGGTCAACGCCTCGCGGCCAAAGAAGTCGGGCGCGTCGGCCTCCTGAAAGGCGCGCAAGCCTTTGTACGGATTCGCCGTCTCCGGCGCGAGCAGGGCGGGGGCATGGCCGTTGGCCGAGACCGCCGGGCCGCGCGCATCCGGCGTGGCGGGGGCGGATCGGGGGCCGGGCGTGCGGGCGCGCTGGACCAGGGCCGCGCGTTCCTCGGGGGGCGTGTCGAGGGCGGCCACCAGCAGTTCGGCAAGCTGGCGCGAAGGGCGGGCGCCCCCTTCCTCGATCTTCTGGATGGTGTAGATGGAGCAGCCGGCCTTGTGGGCCAGTTCGGCCTGGGTGAGGTCCAGCGCTTTGCGCTGCCGCTTCAACCAGTCCTTGAAGGAATCGTCGCCCACCATAGACCCCGCTCCCTTCTGTAGGTGTTGCTCGTGGAGCAGTGCTGCAAGGGCGCGCTGGCCGCATAGGTCGCCCGGGTCCGGGTGTTTTACGAGTTTTTCTACGACTTATTTTACGACTGCAAGACTATCTTGGCAAGGCCTTCTCTGCGACAATAACTGCACGGCACCGGGAGCCGCGACGATGAACAGTTCACATCTGAAAGGAGCAACTCCATGACTCGTAAACCGCGTACTCTGCTGCTAATCGCGTTCCTGAGCGGGATCACGCTGCTGGCGCCCCGCGCGGCCTTCGCCGACCGGCCCGGCCTGCCGCCCCTCACTCCGCCCCCGCCGGATTTCGAGACCTGCCGGGCGACGGGCGCCGGCGCGATCTGCCAGGGGCGTCGCCAGTTCACTGAAGACGGTGGGCCTGTGGGCATATTCTGCGGCACATCCGCAAATCCGATCGAGTTGATCGCGACTCCCGACATCGCGACCCAGCGAGCCACGCGCTACTATGATCGGGACGGCAACCTGACGCGGCGGGTCCTCCACGAGGACTTCCAGGGCACGATCATCAACCCCGCGACGGGACTCTCGGTCCGCACAAACCAGCTTGATACGCTCACGGATGATCTGGCTGTGCCGGGCGACCTGAGCGCTTTTACCGAGACGAGTACGGGAACGCTCAGATTCTACCTGCCGGGTGGGGGCGTCCTGGTGCATGATGCCGGGCTGTCCATCATCGGGCCCGACGGCACTATCTTCCGTGAGGAAGGGCAGCACGACCTCGACGCCTATTATGGGCAAGGTGATCGATCCGTGATGACCGCGCTCTGTGCTGCCCTCGGCAGCCCCGGCACGCCATAACAGACGCCATGACCTGCTACGGCAGGGCGGGCCTGCCGGCGAGTTGGCGGACAGGTGGCAATATCACGATAGCCAGGAGAGGAAGAAAGCCATGCAATCAATAAGAGGACTACTGCGGTTGGTGCTGCTCGGCGTTGTTCTGGTCGCCCTGGCGGTCACCACCACATCGGCCAGGGCCGCTGGGGCAGCCCAGGCGGCGCCCAACGACGCGACCCAGGCCCGGCTGCGGGTGAGCCAGTGCGTCTACGGCGAGCCCGAGATGGACATTTACCTCAACGGCCAGATCCCGGTGGACGCCGATATTCCACTGGCCGTCCGGCAGGGCGATGTCACCCGCTACGAGTACCTGGCGCCAGGCACGCACAGCCTGGTCGTCGTGCCCAACGGCCAGGACCTGAGCAAGGCGTTCCTCGGCCCGCTCGACGTGACCCTGGCTGCCGGCCATCGCTACACGGTGGTGGCGCTTGGCCAGAAGGACGAGCCGAGCCACCAGGCGCTGGTGATCGACGAGACGGCCGCGGCGGCGGCTATCGGGGCGGGGCCGCTCGACTTCGTGCACTTCATGGTGAACAACATCCGGGGGCTGGCCGGCATCGATTTCTACCAGGGCGGCATCGTCCGCGACGCCAACGTGCCCTACGGCGGTTTCAAGGCCGCGCGCTGGCCGGTCGGCTGGTGGAAGGGCCTGAAGGTCACGGTGGCCGGCGCGCCCGACCAGCCGCTCGACCCCGGCTTCGACGGCGACGGCTATAATCCGCCCGCGCTGTCCACGCTCGACTGCTTCGGCGGCACCTATCCCGGCACCATCGGCCAGGACTTCGATACGCACAGCAGCGCCAACACCAGCCCGCTGAACGCCGTCGACCTGCTGCAGGCGTTCAACGCCGAGGCGGGGAAGAGCGGGAAGGGCAGCCCGTCGAACAACACCTTCCTGGCCGCGGTGCAGGCGGCCGGCCTGACCGACCTGCTGGCGCACGGCGGCCCGTATATCATCTTCGCGCCGACCGACGAGGCGTTTGCCGCGCTGCCCAAGGGCACGCTCGACGCGCTGATGGCCGACAAGCAGGCGCTCGGCGCCTTCCTGCGCCGCCATATCGTGGCCGGCTACTATCCGCCGCTGACGCTGGTGAAAGTCAAGTACGTGGGGCGCTTCGACCGCACCGTCACCAACCTGCTGGGCGAACCGGTGGTGCTCGCCACCGCCAGCGACGACGGCCTGCTGATCAACGGCGAGAACGCCGGCAACTCGGACAGCGTCATGGTGGCGGGCGGCACGCGGCTGTTCCCCTGGATCGGCAAGGTCCTGCTCCCGGCCACGGCGGCGCCCGGCATGCCGCGTACCGGCGCCGGCACGACGGCGGGGCCGCTCCCGGCGGGTCTAGCGGCGTTACTCCTCGCCACGCTGGCTTTGCTGCTGGCAGGGAGCCTGCTGCGGCGCCGAGTAATCCAGCGTTAGCAGGGTCAGCTCTACGGCGCGGGCGCTGGTGAACGACCGGCGCCCGCGTCGCGACGCGGGCGTTAGCACGGCAAACGCCGATCGTCGTCCGCAGCTTGCGCTGCCGGGCGCTGCCGCTCGTGGCACGCCGTGAACGAGCCAGGTGCGCTTGGCCGGTCCACCACATGATCCATAAAGCCCGGCATTCCTTTCATAAATTTCCTCGTAGATTTGTCCCGGCGGCACGAAGAGCGGGAAAACGTCCTATTGCAGATATATTTGCCCTATTCGCAGCAGGCCGAAAACCCGTATGTAAGCGCTGCCATAACCCTCTTGACAAACTGCCTCCGCTCGCGTAAGATGGGCGCTGTTGCCACCATCTCCGGGTGGCGACTCATCCTCGCAGCGTTCATCCACCACAACCACTCGTTTGTCCGGCAGGGTGCCGGAATGCTCACCCGCGCAGGGCAGGTCTGTGCCCCTAGAGTTGTAGCCGATCCCGGTATGGAGGGAGAAAGGAGGCGCTACCCCGCGCACCACGGTGTCTGGACCACACGGTCCCTGGTTCTAGAGGAGGGTTGGGTTTCCAAAGGAGGAATGGCATGAATCGCACACGCACCGTACTGCTAATGAGTCTCCTGGCCGTGTTCTCGATGCTTCTGACCGCCTGTGGGGGTGAGACGCCCACCGCCACCGCCGTGCCCTCGACGGGCAGCGGCGGCACCGCGGCGGATACCCCCGCCGCCGCCGTCGGGGGCGGCAAGCTCGAAATGTTCTCCTGGTGGACCACCGGGGGTGAAGAGGCGGGCCTCAAGGCCATGTACGCCCTGTATAAGCAGGATCACCCCAACGTCGAGATCGTCAATCAGGCTGTCGCTGGGGCCGCGGGCGCGGACGCCAAGGCCGTGCTCAAGAACCGCATGATCGGCGGCGACCCGCCCGACGCCTTCCAGGTACACATGGGCCATGAACTGCTCGACGGCTACGTGGCCGCGGGCCAGGTCGAGCCGCTGGACGACCTCTACAAGTCCGAGGGCTTCGACAAGGTCTTCCCCAAGGGCGTGCTCGACATCGTGTCGGGCGACGGCCACTACTGGTCTGTGCCGGTGAACATCCACCGCGCCAACGTGCTCTGGTATAACAAGAAGGTTTTCGCC
>JAICKM010000391.1 GCA_025927935.1 Chloroflexia bacterium
CCGGCGCAGGTCGCCCCGCGCCTCGAAGGGCGGCATGTCCTGGGGATAGCGGATATAGATCGACGCCGGGCGCCCGAAGTCCGGGCCGGCGATGATCTCCTTGATCCGGGCGATGGCCGGGAAGAAGATCTTTTTCAATCCCGTCATCAAGAAGCGCCTGTTTTGATCGGCGGCGGCTATCAACCGGCGCACCTCTGCCACGCTGGCCGCAGTCGGCTTCTCCATCCAGACGTGGGCGCCGTGCGCCAGCGCGTCGAGCGCGAGGTCGGTCGCCTGCACCCGCCCGTCGGGATGGTACGACGTGACGATGAAAACCGCATCAGGCCGCTCACGGTCCAGCATCTCCTGGTGGTCGGTGTAATAGCGGTGCGCGCCGAACTGGCGGGCAAAGGCCGCGGCGCGCGCCTCGACGCGGTCGCAGATGGCGACGAGATCGACCGGGGCGTACTGGAACGCCGGCAGCACGTTGCGGAAGGAGTGTCCGCCCGCGCCGATATAGCAGACGCGCAGCTTGTGCTCATATTCAAAGTTGTATTTGATCGGCTCGTCTACCAATCCCATAACGCTGGCTGCTCCCTGGCGTACTGTCGCTCCAGCACGTAGCGCCGGATCTGATTCCCCGTTGTCGGCCCCTACCACTCCGCCGGATCGTCGGGCCGGGGCAGGCGCTGATCGACCGGCGCGAGGTCGAAGGGCTGGTGCGGCTCGGTCTGGTACCAATAGGCGGTGCTGGATATGTCGTCCGAGCGCTGGTTGTTGTGGCCGTGCTCGATGCTCACGCGGATCGATTCGCGGAAGCAAACCGGGTCCTCGATATGGAAGCGGTAGAGCGAGATCTTGCCTGACCAGTTCGGCCCGCCCGGCATGGTGATGCCATGATAGGGCGACGAGTATTCCTGATCGGGGCACCAGGCGGTATTGAAATAATCCTCGGTGCCCGTGCCGTGCAGGCTGGGCGGGAAAGCCTCGCCGTCCACGAAGATCATGTCGTCCCCCTCGCCGTACCAGTTCCATTGCTCGGTGAGGCGCAGGTTATGGTAGTTCATGTTGCAGCCGACATAGTGGCCGCGGCCCCGCGCTTCTAGGATGACATAGTTGCCGGCGCCGGTCTTGTTATAGCCGCCGAACTCGTATTCGTCGTTGGTCATGCCCTCGTCCGAAACGCCGTCCGCCGGGTTCTCGCGGCGCCACTGGGCGTGGAAGTAGCCCAGGCCGTCGGGCAGCGAGTCGTATTGCTGGTAGTCGATGTAGTAATAGAACAGCACTTCCACGCCACACTCGCTGGTGGCGGTGATGCGCGCCGAGCGGGCGAACGGCATGGGGAACCAGCAGTTGAAGCCTTTGCCGTCCTGCGGACTCATCTGCAAGGGCAGCGCGCTGAAGTTGCGCGTCTGCGCGTGGCCGACGCCGAAGAAGTCGCCCACCGGCACCCGGATGCTCGGAGTCTCCTCGCCGTCCCACCACGCTTGCAGCACGATCTTGCGCAGGTAGTCGGGTTCGTCGCAGGCGATGGTGATCCAGATATGGCGCACACAGCCCGCACCCTGAATATCGGCCAGCACCGCTTCCTCGCCCGGCTGGATGTGCAGCCGGTCGTCGTTGCCGCCGCTGCGATCCCAGCTTGAGGCACGGCGCGAGGTGGCGTTGCGCAGCATCGGCAAGCCGGCCAGGGGGCTGCCGGTCAATACATTAGGCGTATCCACAACGATAACACTCCTTCGTCTGAATGTTGATTCCCGGATAACAGTGCGGCCTTATTACGGCTTAAGGCTCCACAACCTGGATCCGGCGCGGCGATAGCGTCAGCTTTTTGCCCTCGACGCGGATCTCCTGCGCCTGTGGTAGCAGGTTGGCGACCAGCCAGATGGTCTGGCCTTCGTGTTGCCAGGCGCTTGCCAGGGCGCCCGGCACGGTCATGGCGCCCCGGTCGTCGTAAATCGAATCGCCCTTGCCGACATTGTAGGTGTAATAGCTCAGATCCACCGGCGGCGCCTCGACGGCGGGCGCGGGCAGCATCCGGCCATAAGCCAGGAAGCGATTGGCCGGGCCGACACGGGTGCGGGCGACTTCGCCGACGAAAGCCGCTTTCTGCGGGTCGATGGCGTGATGGCGCTCGTCGAAGCGGTAGTAATGCTCGGCCGGATCGTCGGACTTGCCGTTCAGGTCTTCCAGGGCGCTGAACTCGTAGTTCAACTCGAACAGCCCGCCGTTGAGCAGCACCTGGGCCGCGGTCCAGTAGAAGAGATCGCCCGCCTCCGGAGCCAGCTTGGCCCAGCCGTCCATGCGTAGCGGCGCGCGCTCCTGGAACACGTAGGTGAACAGCGGGATCTTCTCGGCCCGGCCCGCGATCAGCCACTCGCGGTAGGGGTGGTGCTCGAACGGGGCGTAGGGGCCAGCTTCGGCGCGCGCCTGGTAGTAATCGAATACATTCAGGAAGATCTCGCTGATGACCTCGGTCCCCGCAGGCACATAGGCGCCTTTGGCCCGCGCCATGGCCGTGCTGGTATCCCGATACATCGTGGTGAAGGCGTCGGCGATGGCGGTGCCCGCGCCCGGCAGGTGCTGATGGTCCGTCGCCAGGCATTGCAACAGCAGATTGCTCACCGAGATGTCGTAATAGAGCGCGTTGGCGCCGTACTCCGCGATCAGCCGCTCATCACGCTCGACATGGAACTGGTGCCAGTATTCGGTGCCCGCGCACATGAACGGGAAGCCGACCAGGCCCGGATCGCTCAGGCCCAGTTCGGCATCGTTGTGCTTCATGCGGTTTTCCAGCACCGGGTCGGTGAAGTCGGCGGAGTGGCTGCACAGCAGGTCGAACTCGAACGGCGCCCAGTAGTCGCCGTTGCGGGCGATGGTCGCCATATTGGCCGCGCTGAACGAGGCGGGGAACCAGTCGTCGCGGCAGCGCGGCAGGTTGTTGTGGTAGTCGTGGCCCCACTGGGCCCAGTTGGGGCCGAGGATGTGGAAGACGGGCGTGCCGGCCATGCGATGGATCTCGTCCAGCCAGGCTGCGCGATCATGACGGGCGTTGATGCCGAAGGTGCAGACGCCCACCTCCTCGCGCAACCAGCGGCTGCGCGGCCCGGGCTGCGCCCACGCCTGCTGGAACGCCCAACCGCGATAGCGGTCGCCTGCCTCGTACCACGTTCCCTCGATCAGCGGCGCGAAGACCACCGCGTAGGGCGGCGCCAGCGACCGGCCCGGCTCCAACACCGCCGCTTTGTGCAGGATGCTCGCGCCCAGATAATCGTTTTCTTTGTAGAAGTTGTACCATTTCAGGCCCTTTTCGCCGTCCTCCGTGCCCAGGAAGAAGCCGCCCCGGTTGCGCGCATAGTAAGCCATGAACTGCATGGTAGAGCCAGCGAAGCCTTCGGGATAGGGCGAGAAGCGCAGCCGGTGGCGGTTCTCCGGGTCCGGCTGGAACAGGTCGAGCGGGTCATGGAACAGCATCCCGGTGGCATGGCTGTGCGCCAGGTCGTCCTGCCCCGCCCCGCCCAGCCGCCCGATGCCGCCCAGGATCGGATACTCGATGCGGTCGATGGTGCTCTGGCCCGCGTTGGCCGCAGCGACCATGAACAGGATGTCGTCGCCGCGCACCAGGATGTCGCTCGTCACGGTAATGCTGTGCGGCGCGCTCCAGATCAGGCGCAGGCCGTTCGCCAGCGGTTCGCACTTGAAATCCTCGAAGCTCTCGACCACGCCGATCTTCGCCAG
This sequence comes from Chloroflexia bacterium, assembly GCA_025927935.1. The sequence goes on from JAICKM010000391.1 coordinate 3,718, forward strand.
TTCCAGGCGGAAGGGTGGATTGGAGGGCGCCCCGGCGATCAGGTCCAGGTCGCGGGCCAGGTTGCGCACGCGCAGCAGACGCCCGCTTTCCGGGTCGATCTTCACACTGAGCGCGCGGCTCGAAACAGTGTAAGTCATCGCGTTCTCCAGCGGCGGTAGAAGAGCCGGCCTAGCCCCGCAGCGAGCGGCAGGAAGGCCAGCCCGATCAGCACATTCCCGGCCCCAGTCTGGACCACGCGGATTTGCCGGCTGCTGTCGGGGACGCCGGGCGCCGAGATGGTCATAGCGCCGCTCTGCGGCACGATCTTGAAGGCGTCGAAGGTCGCGACGCCCTCGCCCGCGCTCGCGTCATAGGGCAGAATATCGTAGCCCAGCGCGGCGCCCGGCGCCTGCTTGGCGTAATACTTCACCTTGGCGATGTTCTCCGTCGCGCCGCCCACGCTGAGCGCCAGTGATGTGGCGGAGAACGCCCCCGCGGGCAGCCACGTCCAGACCCCGCGGCGGTCTTGTGCCGCGCGCTGCTGCGGGTTGAGCAGCTTGGCGGCGTAGAAGTTGTCATACTCCCGCTGGGCGGCGGGCTGCACGTAGAGCGCCTTCTCGCCGCTGACGAAAATCGTGTCCTGGGGGTTGGTGCTGGCGTCGGGCACGGTGTATTTGCTCTCGGCGATCACCTTGTACGCGACCCCGCTGCGCCGCGGGCCGAAAGCCACGATACGCCGCTCGCTGCCCGGCACGATGTTGCCGTCGGTGCCGCGCAGAACCATCTGGTACTCGCCCGCGGGCAGGGTGAAGGCGATACCCGCGGCGGGCGCGGTGACGCTGACGGTGGGCTGGATGGGCTGCACCGGCTGCTTGGGCACCGGCAGGTCGGCGGTGGACTTGCCGGCGGCGCGTAGCTCATCGGCCTTCTGGCCCCAATCCGCCAGTTGCTGCTGGAACACGTTCCACTGGTCGTTGTACGCGCTCGCCGCCGCCTGATAGTCGCTCAGCGCCTTCTGGTAAGCCGCATAAGCGGGCGCCGCGGCGTCGCCGGCGATCAATTCTGTCTGCGCGTTGCTGTAGCCGTTATCGTGGCGCAGGCTATAGGTGGTCAGCGGGAAGCTGTGTGTGCCGATCTCCAGCGTGCCGGTCAGGGGCTGGTTCAGGCTCTCCCAGTCGGCCTTGTACTCCTGGGTGATCGGCCACCAGTAGACCTGGGTGATCTTGGGGATGAACACGTTCTGCACGCCGGCCAGCACATAGATCGCCGGCTCGTTCGCGGGGTAGAACTGGCCCCCGTAGCCCTGGCCGTCGAAGACCTCGCCGTTGTAGACCACCTGGCGTTCGCGGTCGCCCGCGGCCCACGCGGAGAGCGGCAGCAGCGCGGGCAAGACCAGCACCAGGGCGAGCAACAACGGTATTGCGTACTTTATTCGCGCCATCGGGCCACCCCCCGCTTGCGTAGCGCAACCACCGCTAGAACGGTCAGCAGCGCGGAATAGAACAGGGCCACGCCCAGGTCCAGCAGCACGTCGCCCGCGCTGCCCAGGGCGAAGCCGTCCGCCGCGCGCCAGAGATAGCCGAACGGCGAGATCCAGCTTGTGAACGCCGATATGGCCGACAGCAGGCCCGCCGCCGATCCCAGCAATGTATCGCCGGGCTGGGACGCCGCGAACTCGGTGCCCGCGTCGACGGCGACCAGCACGGCGATTGCCGTGGCCGTCAGCGCCAGCGCCGGGCGGACGCGCCCGACCAGCGCCGCCAGCAGCAAGCCGATCGCGATCATAGCCGCGGCGGGCAGCAGCGAGGCGACCAGTAAGACGATGGTCTCCGCGCCCAGGGGCATCCCGCTGAGCAGTGCGGCCACGCCCAGGAACGCCGCCAGCGCGGTTATCGCCAGCACATAGGTCGCGAGGTGGCCGAGCAGCTTGCCGCCGATGTAGCCGGGCGCGTCCACCGGGCCATAGAACAGCACTTCCAGCGTGCCCCGCTCGCGTTCGCCCGCCAGTCCGGCGGCAGCCGCCAGGCCCAGATAGCCGGTCATGGCGATCACCGCGAACAGTAGCGGGCCTTTTAGCGGCTCGGCCATGACCAGCGTGCCGTTGGCGCTCACATAGTCGAGATAGCTCTTGACTAGCACGGCGGCGACCAGGCAGGCCAGCGTCACCATGAGGTAGAGGCTGGGACCGGCCAGCGCGGCGGCCACCTCGCGGCGGGCCAGGCGGCGCGCGACGGCCAAGCGCATCCGCCCGTCAGCCCCAGCCTGGGCGAGGGCCGCCGGGTGCGCGGACTCGCGCGGTGCACGCTCCATCGAAATCTCCATAAGACCATCCTTCTTCTGCTCAGGGCCGGCGGGTTGTCCCGGCGCCGGGGCGCCCACCTAGCGGGCCGCGGCCAGGCGCTTCACCTTGTCGTCGGTCACGGTCAGGAAAGCCTCTTCGAGGCTCATCTCCTGCCGGTTGATGCCGAGCACGAGGCCACCGGCCCCCGTGACCGCCCGGCTGATCTCCGGGCGCACATCGCGTCCGGAGGCGACGCGCAACAGCAACCGCCCGCCCTCGGCCTTCACCTCGCGCACCGCCGGCAGGGCGGCCAGCGCGCGGCGGATGGCCGCCTCGTTGCCCTCGTATTCCACAGCGTAGCGGCCGCCCGGCTCCAACTTGCCGCGGATCTCGGCCACGGTGCCCTGGGCCACGATGCGCCCGCGGGCGATGATCGCCACGCGGTCGGCGGTCTGCTCGATCTCCGACAGGATATGCGACGAAAGGAACACCGTCTTGCCGAGCCGTTTCTGCTCGTAGATCAGCTCGCGGACCTGGCTGATGCCGTAGGGGTCCAGGCCCGAGGCCGACTCGTCCATGACCAGCAGGTCGGGCGCGTGCAGCAGCGCGCGGGCGACCGCCAGTTTCTGC